>JBEGUT010000376.1:0-4802 GCA_041178745.1 Planctomycetota bacterium
ATGATATTTTTCAAGGACGATAGAAGGAATGTGAGCAGTCTCATTATTTTTTTGTTGGGATTGAAGTTGCTTTTCAAGAACCAGAAAAAAGGACTCGCTTTAGAAACAAAACTTTCATAGTAGATGAAGCCGCTCAAAATGGCACGCTCCGGAGTCCTTGCTGGGCTTCGATTACTTGGTGCTGTTGCCGCTGTACTTTTAATGTATGCATCGCATCATCGTGACAGCTCCGCGATTGCAGACTCGAATTGCAGCAAAAGAGGATCATCGGTCTGCTTCATGTGCATTAATAACTTCTCAAGTAGTACATCAAGGTCTCGCGCATATTTTGGATCTCCTACGAGATTTTTACGCTCCGATGGATCGGCTTCAATATCGTAGAGCATCCATTTTTCACCGACAGTTAATTGCTTTACCCTCGCAATGATTTTTTCGTCCACAGATTTGCTCATTGCTGCGAAGCTTAAGCCACTCATAGCCTCCACACGGAACGACTCCGTACCGGCCCATGCATGAAACATTAGAGAACGATCTTTGGTCCGAATACACCGTTGGGCAAGTGACTTTCCACTGCTTACTGTATTTACATGCGTAACCACAAAATCGCGGTCCAACTGCGACTCTCCCTTGAGTAACGGGACCCACGACCGTCCATCCATCCCTATAGGCGGATCCAGTCCCATCAACTCCAAGATGGACGGCATCACATCCACGCTGCTCACAAATTCGGGATGATCTACAGGATTTTCTATCCCAGGGATTCGCACAAGAAGCGGTGACCAAGTTCCATTTCGGTAAACCGTCGCTTTTGAAAATGGAAATGACATCCCGTGATCTGACATGAATACAACGATGGTATCAGCGTCTCTCCCTTTGGCTTTCAACTCCTTCATCAATAATCCAAATGTGATATCGAACCGATTTACATTGGAGTAATACTGAGCTACTTCGGTACGAACGCCTGGAATGTCCTCAAGAAAATCAGGCACGGTTATTTCCTCGGGTTGAAAAACACGAGCCCCCTCAAGCGGTTCGGTATCAATTCGCTTCCGGCCGTTACCATTGATAAAAGGACGATGTGGGTCACAGATGTTAGCATTGATGAAGAAAGGCATCTTCTTCTCGGCAGCATGTTCTAGCATTTCGCGAAAAGATTCGGCAAATCGTCTTGGTTGCTTACCAAGTGATTGCTCACCAACTTCGTGCCATGGAAACTTATCTGGCGGAGCCATGTGCACGGCTTTGGCGATGGCAGCTGTGTAATAACCTCGGTCGCGGAATATCTCGACAAGCGTCGGCACGTCGCGACGGATCGGATTAAAACCTAGCGCTCCATTGCGATGTGGTACTCGCCCTGTCAGCAGAGCTGAGCGCCCCGGCTGACAGATTGGAACAGTAACATGTCCATTAACAAATCGATGCGACGACTTTGCGAAGGCGTCCAAATTGGGAGTCGCACCCAACGAACATCCACTCCAGCCGGCGGAATCAGCGTTCATATCATCAGCAGTTACGATGAGTAAATTCAACCGCTTTGATACTTCTCCTGCGTGAGTTGCATTTACTCTCAGCGGAGACATCGCAATCAATTCAATGCAAAAGAAAAACAAAAGAAATCTCATGTAATACTCCCTGTCGATCTCTTCGATTATGTCACCAAAAGTATAGCGAGTTTCATATTATCACATTTTATAACGAGTAAGGTTGGATTACATTCATTTCCAAACGCGAGAACAATGACTCCGCGCACATCGGCATGTGCTATATTCGCTTTTGTGAACGGTACAGTCCGTTATGACTACCAGCCGGGCCACCAAACTATTATTCGCCCTCCCTATAGCAATCCGATGCGAAGGAATTCTGGGTAGTTCCTGAAAAAGTATGGCCGGCAAAGGCTTCGATTGGACCACGCCAAATCGAATGTCTTCAGCAGAGTTACTCGTTGGTTACTGAAGATGATTTTGCCGCGGCTAAGAGCGAGTATGTTGTTGCGGCATGGATACATTTTATTTGCAAACTTATTTTTATACGGAAGGGCCTAAAACCTATAGGCCGCCCCAAAGTAGCCTATCACTCAAACTGGCCATCCCATTGCCATAACGACAGTCGATAACTTTAGCCGTGAGAGCTTGGCGATTCGTGCAGAACTACGGCAGATTGGTGATGATTTGGCTCAAATGGTCGATGCGGTCGTCTGGTCGTGCAGAGCCAAGCCGGCGAGTATTCGCCTGGACAACGAGCCGGAATTTATTTCGAAGAGTCTAGACCTGTGGGCGTACTGGAATGGTGTCAAACTAGACTTTAGCCGACCAGGAAAGCCCACTGACAACGCATTTACTGAATCATCCAATTGTAAGTTCAGAGCAGAGTGCTTAATCGAACACTGTTTCATATCACTGAACGAGGCACGACTCGTCTTTGATCTTTGGTGAGATGATTACTATCGGCACCGAACCCATAGTTCCCAGGGCAACCGGTCGCCGAGTGAGTTTTCGATTTTTTCAGCGGGAGCGGTCCCGGCTGAAAACCTTGTTACCCCAACCTTGAGATTGGATCAAACTTGGGTAGAGTCTCATAACCGCTGATACTCTCGTCTAATTGGTACAAACTTTGGGAAGGGTTCAACACCAATGAGGACAAAATAGTTGACTTGAGGATCGGACGTTGCTAGCCTCAAAACAATGACTTTTCACACTCGGCAACCCCGCTCATTTTTTAGGGCGAACTTATGCGACGTTATTCCAGGCGTACGGCCTTGGGCATCGGATTCTCAGTATTTTCCCTAGCTATGGGTGGGTTCGGGTCGAACGAGGGTTCTATCTGCTTTGAAAGCTTAGACGCTTGCATCGATACCCCACAATTCGCCCTATCCCGCACAAAGCGTCTTTACGAAGCCAATGGCCTAACGACTGACGGCCGAGATTATAACATCATTGTATGGCAACAACGTCCAAACCAGTTGGCTGCTCTGGTGCGGGTTTGGGATGAGAATTCAGACAACTCGGTGATCGTTCTCGATACCGCTGATGCAAATGGAATGTATGGATTTCTTGTGGAGGCTTATACCGCAACAACGGAACGGTTGAAACAACTCAAAGTCATGCCCGCCGGAGGAGCAGCGAGTTCGGAGGCGAAGTATCGCGCGGTTTTTCGATCCATCAGCGACCCGATGTCGCCGATCTATCATCTAGATACTACCACTATCGATGTGGAATCAGCAAAAGCAAGTTTTTCTTTTGATTAAACAAGGACGACGACAGTCAGAGCAAAAGCAAACTCAGTAAAAGTGTTCGCCGGCAGGCAAAACAAATGCTGTGATGTCCAAGAGGGGACCGGTGCTTACTAGAGGGACAAATTACTGCCGCATTAATGGCAGCTGCCGTTCCAATTCCATCGCCACGGATTCTCAAACCATCGCAACTTAATGGATACTGAGTGTCGAAGTGTTGCCGATCCCCGAGTCTCAACATCGTCGCCTATACCGGCGGATTGATGTCCGTTCCAGGTTGGGGACCGGTGGCAATCGATCTGGATGGAATTGACGCATCGGCTGAACAAGTCAGTATCTTGGCCGACCATGACTCTCGCTTGTCGGGAATTATTGGACATGGAAAAGCAATCTTCGCCAGTGGCAAATTGCTTATCCAAGGAACAATAACACCATCGACCGAAGCATCGCGACAGATCGTGGATTTGGCCCGAGGGAGATTTCGATTCCAAGCCTCGGTCGGTTTGTCACCAACAAACTACGAGCGAGTTCGGCCTAATGAAACGGTGGAAGTAAATGGTCGGCTCGTCAAAGCGCCTGCCAGCGGTTTCACACTCGTTAAAGCGGGTGTGCTTAGGGAAGTCAGTATCGTGGCGATTGGTGCCGATGCAAATACATCGGTGACGGTCGCGGCCACTAATGCAAAGGAGAATATTATATTTATTTCGGAAACGATCACACCTACTGTGGAGCAGATGCGAGCAGATGCGGTGGAAGAGTCCAATCGTATCACAGCCATTCGCAAGACCTGCAGTGGTCGCTTTGGCGAGATTGAGGCTCGAGCCATTAGCGAAGGCTGGGACGCTCAACGCACAGAACTAGAAGTGTGCGAGCCTCAAGGCCAATTACCCCATCGATTCACATTGCATCGGTGCCGGCCTCGCGCGCAGTTCTTGAGGCTGCGATCCTCGGGCACATGCAATGCGAGCACTTAACAGCAAAGCACCTAGGGGCCATAACCGGTGAATTAGTTTACTAAACTCTTTGTGGTCAATTCGAGGCATCGGTTATTCAAAAGAAGAACCAGAGGAGCGTTTAATGGCGTAACTTGTTTCTATCACCGGTCTGGCGGTGATTACTCAGAATTTTAGGCCGTTATCCCAGTCGTCTCAAGCTTGTTACCCCTGAAAGCCGCGAGTTCTGCCGGATGGCGGGTGTACACACCACGGCCTTGACGCGAGCTGCGGTAATTTGCAGGCTGTAGGATGGTTTAGCCAAATGTCCCCATTTTGGTGAATGAACTCGAGTAAATTGTTCGAATCCTACCGCGTCCAACGATATTTATCGGAGCCAGTCCAGCACATTCAAAACCCAAGTATTTTGACGACTCGCGCGACTCGAAAAACGACTCGATTTCGGTGCGCGACGCGAAATACAACGCCGCAGGCGATATGCACCGAGTTGCATGGGCGCTACAGAACTCCAAAGGAACTGGCCAGAAATGCGGAAAACCCTGGGAAAACCAGGGTTTTGCAGCGGAGAGGACAGGAACCGAACAACCCGCGAAATCCTTGGGAAAATAGAAATTTCAAAA
>JBEGUT010000377.1:0-4797 GCA_041178745.1 Planctomycetota bacterium
TCTTGTGAAAGTCCACTCAAGCCACGCAATATACGAACGTTTTCAGAGAGACTGACCTTAAGTTCCTTTAGTTCTGACTGCCACATAGTGCTGGATTCTCTTCCCATTCAAGGCTGTATTAGTCCTTTTAAGGGAACTACTGTCCACGGCGTACACGCCACGGTTTTAAAGCATCAACGCTACTCGTTGAAAACATATCCACAACAGGTCTTGGTTCGCGATAGGCCTAAGGGTAATCTTCCCCTCTTCTGTGCGCACCGACAGCGAAATACTAGCGTTACTTTAAGTAACGGTCAGACGTCCGTTGACACCAGCCAACCCGCATTACACGTTTTAATACACGGCGTGGTTTGACTAATGTAATCTGTTGAGTGTACCGATGGTAATTGGAGCGATTTTCATCACAATCGGCAGGGTCGGGTTCGAGTCCCTGAATCGCCACCAAAAAATTTCCTAAGAGCGCATCGCCTTGACGACCTGCTGCGCTCCACGTTTGATCATCGCCTGATCCGAACTTATACCAATAAAAGTGACGCCAAGCGCCTGAAATTTTTTGGCCTCTTCTTCATTTGCGACAAGAATACCAATAGGTTTGTTGTGCGCATGAATCGAATCAATCAAAGAACGGATAACTGACTGAACTTCTGGTGCTGCTGGGTTTGCAAGAAAACCGAGTGACGCTGCTAGATCTTGGGGACCGATAAATAGACAATCGATCCCAGGAACTGATGCAATCTGCTGAATATTTTCAACGGCAAGTTGGCTCTCGATCTGCGCAACTACACATATTGAATCATTAATCTTTGAGAAGTAGTCAGCCTGCAGGCCAAACCGATTGCTCCGCTGGGTCACGGACACACCGCGGATTCCGGCTGGTGGATAACGCGTGGCGCGCACCGCCTCAATCGCCTGCTCACGATTTTCAACCATTGGAATAACGAAGTTGTAAAAACCAAAATCGAGCAGTCGTTTTAAAAGAATCGGATTATTTTCCTCGGGCCTAATAAAAGCTGCTGCCGGGCCATTATTCAGCGCGAGTAGTTGATGGACACAGGATGAGTGATCATTCGCACCATGCTCACCATCGATAAGGACCCAGTCTAAACCGGACAAACCAAGTATCTCGGTAGCAACGGTAGAACCCATTGATGCCCAGCCTCCAAGCAGTAATTCTTTATCAAGTAGTCGGGATTTAAACTGATTCTCGGTAGGAAATGATTTGTGCTTAAGTTCCATAGGTTTAACAATCTCTAACGAATTGAGGGAAGTTTATTCGTTGCCCCGACTGTTGATCTGAGAGGCGCGCCGATTCTACAAGGCTCAATATCTCAAGCCCATAAGCCGCACTAAAGTCGTTTTGTTCAGCACCACAGACCATTGCCGAAAATAGCTCTAACTCATCTAGAAACATATCTGACTCAAGCACGGGAACGCGGATTGCCGAGGTCGCAGACTCTCCGACTCGCTGAAATGTGAGCGTGGCACCCTCGTGCAGGCGATTCGCCATCCCCCATTTAGTTTGGTCAATCTGGTAAAACATTGTAGCCTTTGTTCCAATTACGCGAACCTCAAATAGTCCTGCTGCGGTCCATGAACTCATTATATTGCCTAATGCACCGCTTTCGAATTGAACGTTGACTAACCACTGGTCTTCCACCTCGGCGCCGACTGGTGATCTTTTTGAAGACACTGCGCTAACTTTATCAATCTTTCCACCAAGAAATCGCAATACATCAAACTGATGGATTGCGATCTGGCTCAATGGCCCACCAGGGGCTTTGTCTCTATACCAACGCCAATCCTTAGGAGTCAGGCTGAGTGCCCGTTCGTTTGTAAATATGCCTTGAATTATGCATATATCGCCAAGCTCATCGGCGTCAATTGCCTGTTTTATCTGCTGAACACCCGCCAAGAGTTTTGCGCAGTGGCCAACAAAGACCCTGACGCCATGTTGTTCGCACACCTGCTTAAGCAACTTTGCTTCTTTAAGCGTATTTGCGATCGGTTTTTCAATGTAGACGTGTTTTCCCGCCTTAGCGCACATTTCTGCGTAAGCAAAATGTAACTCGTTTGGAACGGTCAGTATCACCCCTTTAATAGAGGGATTTTCTAAAATCTCCGTTACGTCATGCACGCCCAGTACCCCATGCTCAGCGCAGAATTGTTCCTGAGTAATTTTTGATCGACTAAAACCCTGAATGATTTTTATTTGCGCTGACTTAGACGCGGCCCTAGCCAGTACGCCAGCCCACTTACCTAGACCAATAATCCCGAGATTAACCATCTGACGCTAGAGTCCGCCAGAACCGCTAATACTCACACCGCCACAAACGAACAGCGTTTGCCCAGTAATGAACCCCGACTCCGGTGATAGAAAAAATGCGACGGCATGGGAAATATCCTCGGGCGTACCTACGCGTTGCAACGGAATACTTCTGATTACCGCAGATCTTTTCTCGCTACCGATTGGATGGCCATTTGTGAATAGCTCTGTTTCAACGGGTCCTGGTGCAACGGAATTAATGGTGACACCATACGGGGCAATTTCGAGGCTTAGGCTACGAGTCAGACCCACCACGCCCGCTTTTGAAGATGCGTACGCAATTCGTTGTGTCTTTCCGAGGATCGCCCTCGATGAAATATTGACAATTCTGCCAAACTTTCGTTCCTGCATTTGCGGAAGCACGCTCTTGATGAGCCGAATTGGCGCCTTAACATTCAGTTGCCATACCGTATCGAGATCCGCATCGGAGACGATTTCAATTCCGCCTGGACGATTCGCACCAGCATTATTCACAAGAAAGCCAACCGGGTATCGTTGGGCCACCTCTTCGGCGATCTCACGAGTTGCTACCGGGTCAGCGAGATCAGCCTCGACAAATTCGATGGAACCTGCTCCTTGTTTGCCGACCTGCTCAGGTGGACGGCGCTGAATGGTGATAACTCGACGGCCATTCGCTGCCATAGTGCGTGCGATTGCTGCACCAATACCACTGCTTGCGCCCGTAACAACAACCGTGAGGTCTTCTAACTCTGAGCCCATCATAAGTAGTCGATTTTCTTCCAATCTCCCGGGCTAACTGATACAACGTTCTTATTGTTGCCCTTGCGCCGATCCGCATAGGTACGCCCTTCCTTCATCACCAATTGGACCTTGGCTTTCTCCTGTAGGCAAGCAATGTTAGTACTGGGGTCACCATCAATGGCAAGAATGTCCGCGAACTTTCCGACTTCAATGCTACCGATGTCACGCTCGAGTTTTATCGCCTTTGCTCCATTTATGGTTGCCACTTGGAGGGCTTCCATAGGCTTCATACCAAGGTCTACATATATTCCAAGCTCCTTAGCGTTTGTTCCCATTTCTGGATCAAACCCCATATCTGTACCCATCGCAATCTTAACTCCAGTTTTGTGCATCCTTTGAAACGTTTCAAAGCAACTTGCTTGAATCGACTTCATTTTGTTAATGACAAACATTGATGTGCCCTGGAGACGCCGCATCTCAATGGCGTGGTCTGTGCGATGAAGCAGCGTTGGGGTCATATAAACCTCAGAAGCGGCAATTTGGTCAGTAGTTTCTTGATCTGAGAAGACCATATGCTCGATCGTATCCGCCCCAGCCTTCAGTGCCATTTTCTGTCCGTTTGGCGTAAAGCAATGCACGGCCGCTATTTTATGGAATGCATGCGCTTCGTCGACAATGGCATCAATCTCTTCTTGTGTCATGTTTCGAATATCCGGCTCCTCTTTGTCAGTACCCCCGCCACCGGTAGCACAAGTCTTCACCACGTCACATCCGATTAGCATGTTCTGTCGGGCTAGCTTCCTAAGCTCCCATGGCCCATCTGCCGTCTGGAAACCGAAGCGCTGCATTGCTCTCGGGTTGATCAGATCCAGATGGGATCCCGTTATCGAAGTAAACCCGCCGATTAGCATCCGCGGGCCCTCAATAATTCCAGCGCCGATTGAGTCCCGCACCGCACAGAGATGGGCCGTCATCAGGCCACGGCTCGAGGCCAAACCAAGATCCCGAAGCGTCGTGAAGCCCATATCAAAGCAGAGTTGGGCATGAAAGACACCATACATCTGCTGCAGTTCTGGAGTAATTTCCCACTGCGCGACCCGATAGTTGTGGAACGTAAGGCAGTTAAACATCATCGTATGCAGGTGACAGTCAATCATTCCCGGCATTAGCGTCAGACCGGAACAATCGAGTACCGAGACATCCTTGGGAATTACGATATCGCTAGTAGTGCCGACTTGCGCGATTCTTCTGCCTTGCACTTTAATTACAGGATCTGTGATGACCTTTCCTGCGATGACATCAATCATTCGAGCACCCTTGATATAAGTCGCGGCGCCGCTTTCCTCCGGCTGAACGAATTTTTGATACATCGTACTTTTACTCATGTTGACTCCTTAGATAACAAATTAGTTATGCCCTTTAGCGCTAAACGCTTCGGCAATTTTTAGAAAATTCTTATAGGCCACGGGATCAATCATCGACATCCCGGCATCCCTGGAGACAATCTCGCTGCGTAATGCTTCCAGTGACTCTTCGAATTCATGGCGCATTGACCCATTAGAGATCACGACAAACCTAGAATCTCGATCCGATGAGGGCCAGTCCGAAAGCTGGATCGGTTCGTGGACAATAGTTTGCGCAGCATGAATTACAACTGGAGATCCCTCGACATTCAGAATTGCTTTGAGGCGGAGAAGATTTTCACCCTTCATCGTAGCAAGGAGATTAAGCCAAACCACCATGTTATTGGCGCTGATTTCTCCTGTTCGGCG
>JBEGUT010000378.1:0-4797 GCA_041178745.1 Planctomycetota bacterium
TTAGACAAACCCTCGGTTGCACCACCGAGTCTTCTACCTGGAACGAAAAGGGACGTAAGTATCAAACCAAAGAAGGATTCTCGTGGATCGAAGTCATCCACGATGGAGACCACAAATATCCATCGTTCGCCCCCGACTTAACCATCCGGTTCTTTAAAGAAATAAAGCCGATCGATGGCTCACATGGACAATCACTCAATGACAATACCGATAAGGACACACAATCAATTAAGTGAACCTAACCTCTCGGTAGGCCCATGTAACTGGATACCACTAAACTGGTAGGATAGCCAGTACTTAACGACCCGGCGATCTAACATCTCTTAGGCTAACCAATAGCAGAACGCCTGCCACAAACCACTGCGACAAATCTCTAAGTACAGCTAGCGTAGGTTCGCTTATGTGGAAGCGATTTGCTTTAGCATGTTGTCTCAATCAACCAATCACTTGGTGAATCGGATCAACATGTTCGACTCCTACCAATTTCTGATCCAATCCTGAATGGAAATATGCGAGGCGATTTGGATCAATCCCCAATTGATTCAGTACCGTTGCATGTAGCCGCTTAACATGAAAAGGCTCATCAACTGCCGCGGATCCGAGTTCATCGGTTGACCCGACACTGACACCACCTTTGATACCACCTCCCGCCATCCACATCGTGAAGCCGTAAGAATTATGGTCACGGCCAGTACCCTCGGCATATTCGGCAGTCGGCTGGCGTCCAAACTCACCGCCCCAGACGATCAGGGTATCCTTGAGCATATCGCGTTGTTTTAGATCCTGGATTAGACCCGCGATTGGCTTATCTGTATTTAACGCATGGTAATCGTGATTCTTCTTTAAGTCGGAGTGAGCATCCCAATTGTCATCGTTATGAGCACCGCCAGAATACAGCTGAATAAAGCGTACCCCGCGTTCGACCAACCGTCGGGCCAGTAGACACTTGGTACCAAAGTCTCGGGTGCGATCATTATCCAGACCGTACAATTTGTGGGTATCCGCCGTCTCTTGCTGAATATCAACTGCTTCCGGAGCACTCTCTTGCATATTATAAGCCAACTCGTAACTCGAAATACGAGACGATAATTCTGAGTTATTGTTTCTCAGAGCTGCATGTTCGATATTCTGTTCTTTGAGCGCATCGAGCAATTCTCTTTGCAGCGAACGACTCACACCTTCTCGTGCCTTGAGATCGAGAATCGGGGTTCCATTGGTTCGAAAAATAGTTCCCTGATAACTCGCTGGCATGTAGCCACTGGACCAATTCTTTGCTCCCGAAATTGGACCTCCCTTAGGATCAAGCATAACAACAAAGCCGGGAAGGTTTTCATTGACACTTCCGAGCCCATAATTGACCCAGGATCCTAAGCAGGGATGTCCACTTTGCACTCGTCCCGAATTCATCATCAACATCGCTGAACCATGGATAGGCGAATCAGCAGTCATCGAGTGAATGAAGGCGATGTCGTCCACACATGTTGCAAGGTTCGGGAATAGATCGCTGACCCACTTCCCACAATTACCATACTGCTTGAAGTCCCAGCGTGGTTCGACGATGCGACCGGTGTTTCGATGCCCCCCACGACCAAAGGTTTTCACTTGCACTGTTTGATTATCACGTCCCTTCATCGTTGGCTTGTAATCAAACGTATCGATGTGACTTGGTCCGCCGTACATAAACAAAAAAATGACACTCTTTGCCTTGGGAGCAAAATGCGGCTGCTTGATACCAGAAGTCGGTTCTAAACCTAACGCTTGCTTGCCAAAGAATCCGTCAGCGGACAAAAGGCCAGTGAGCGCAACTCCACCGAAGCCCGCTCCCGTCTGCCACAAAAATTCGCGTCGTGTTCTACCGCAGAAATTACCACTCATTTGCTCACCTGATATCCGTGTTAATATTCAATTCCGACGCTGTCTTGGAGCCTAATCGAGATAAATAAATTCATTGAGGTTGTAAATGAATAGACAAAAGTTATCCAAAGCCTGATCGTCGTTCAGGCCATGCTTTTCCTTTAGTTTCTGAATCAACTGCATTCCTCGTTCAATCTCTTTCTCTTCTGCCATTCGCGTTAACGCATAACCAATAGCCGCTTTAACCTGAGAACGAAGGTCGTTACCACCTTCTCGCCGAACGCGTTTTGCCAACTCAGCAGATTGCTCATTGAGATAGTCCCCGTTGAGCATGCTAAGGGCCTGCCCAGGCTGAACCGTGATAAATCTCGCCTCACAACTCGTATCGGTATCTGGGAAATCAAATGCCGAAAGGAAAGGGACAACGAGCGATCGTTTAACGTGAATGTAGACACTTCGGCGAGCTTGCTGTTCGTAACTCGACTTATCCCAACCGCTTCCAGGAACCGACTGCCCCGCTAAAACCTCGCGTGATATCTCAGGGAAAACCCCAGGCCCGTACATTTCCAAATTCAAACGCCCATTGGTTGCCAGAATAGAATCGCGAATTTCTTCGGCGCTCAATCGACGCATATTGAAATGACTGAACCAATCATTGCTAGGATCTTTCTCCTGAGCCAACGCACTTGGCACCGACGACTGTCGGTAGGTCTCCGACATCACCATCATCTTCTGTAGCTCTTTGAGTTTCCAGCCGTTGTTCATCAGTTCCCGCGCAAGCCAATCGAGCAATTCAGGATGAGTGGGGATATCTCCCAATTGACCAAAATTATTTGGAGAACGAACAATTCCTCGTCCAAACAAGTGCTGCCAGATACGATTCACTATTACTCGGCTCGTCAGACGGTTGTCCTTTGACGTAACCCAATTGGCAAAAGCTAATCTTCGCCCCGAAGTATTTGATTTCTCGTTGGGAACAATCTCAGGTTTGGTAGAACCAAAAATGGACAAGAAAGAAGGCTCTACTTTATCCGCTTTCCCCTGTGGACTTCCCCGCGTCAAAACAAAAGTTTCAGGAGCATTGACTCCACTTTCACTAACACACATCCCATACTCTTCCCAGGGCTTAATACGCTTGGTTTCGTCTAATTCTTTCGCGACCCGGCGGTACTCAGCCACCATCTCCGCATCAAGACCCGCAGCTTCGGCATTGTTGAGAGCTTGATTGAAGTCTTGTCGACTAAGGGCTTCACCTGCCGTCAAAGAGCGTCGCTTAAAACCAGGACCAGACCAACTCAATTGCAGCCCTTTGCCAAAGAGGCCTTGAAAATAGTCCAGTCGCAGAGGTACTCGTCCTTGAGATAATCTCAACACGGTTCGCTTTGCTCGTCCCTCGCCGTGAATTCCATCATGATCAATCACCATCTTGCCATCGATGCTTAACCTTGAACCATCGTCGGAATCTAAGATGAAGGTATAATCTCCATCCTCCGGCACGATAAGAGTTCCCGTAAACACAAAGCCGAAGTTATCGGGGCGTGTTGCCGGTTTAATATCGATCAGCGGGGGATTGAGCTTAGCTACTGTCTCAGGTTTCAATTCATCAAAATTGGGTAGTTCCCGAAACTCGTCGCGATAGAATCGATACTCTAAGTCATCGAGATCGTATCCCCGATTTGCCTCTTTTTCTCCATCCTCCATCTGACTGCGAAGTTGTTGTTCCAACTTAGTGAGTTGCGCCTGCAATTGATTAATCTTTTCGCGACTATTGCTTTCAGCTAATCGGAACTGCTCACGATCCTCGGCATTTGCCAAGAGAGGCCGTTCCACTTGCGGACCATTCCCATTGGGTGTCACATTCCGAAAGAAAGCGAGCATGCTGTAATAATCGTGTGTCGGTATGGGATCAATTTTATGATCATGGCAACGACTGCAGTTCATCGTTAACCCGAGTAATCCCTGTCCAACTGTGGTGATGATGTCATCAAAGCCATCGTACATCGCAAGTTCTCGATCAGCGGGTTCATCATCCCAAATTCCTAATCGATAAAAGCCTGTCGCGATTAGGGAGTCTCTTGTCACCTCCAGCAATTCATCCCCCGCTAATTGCTCGCGCAAAAATTGGTCGTAAGGTTTACCGGAGTTGAATGATCGAATCACATAATCGCGATAACGCCACGCGTGCGGTTTCCGACCATCGCGTTCAAAACTATTGGTTTCAGCAAAGCGTACTACGTCGAGCCAATGCCGCGCCCATTTTTCACCATATCGCTCCGAGTCGAGAAGTTTATCAACCTGTTGCTCATAAGCTTTTTCGAAGTCAACTTCCGCAGCCTTCTTGAACTCTTCGATCTCCGACACCGTTGGAGGTAAACCTGTTAAGTCGAAATACAATCTTCTGAGAAGTGCAGTCGCATCGGCTCTCCCGTTTCTATTTAGATCAACCGCGGCAAGCTTCTGATCGATGAAACGATCGATAGGATGATTTGAAGCAACAGATTGGCTACCGGGCCTGGGGACGAGAGCAGCGGGTATTGCCGGAGTACCGATCGGTTCGAATGCCCAGTGCTTCTCCCACTTTGCCCCTTGCTCGATCCAACTGCGTAACAACGATTGCTCCGCTTCTGATAAGGGCTTGCCCTCGGGCGGCATCCGAAAATCCTCTTCACTCGAGGATATGCGAGTCAGTAATGAACTCTCCGCGGGCTTACCGGGAACAATAGCGAGCTCGCCCGACTCCAGTTTGCCAAATGCTTTATCGGACTCGTGAAGCCGCAATCCACCTTCGGCTTTATCAGGTCCATGACAAGCGAAACAGCGACGGGCCAATAAGGGTTGAATCTCTCGCGCGAAATTGATCTCGCGCTGACCGGCAGACCGATCCTGGGCAATCAGTTTGCCATCTCCCAGCACTATCCAGATGCATAGAACCGCTAGGGCAAA
>JBEGUT010000379.1:0-4793 GCA_041178745.1 Planctomycetota bacterium
TTTGGAAAAGTGGATTGAACAAGGTGATGTAACCGTAAGTCGATTCGGTGGCGACAGCACGACCATTCTTTGGCAAAGCACTCTCAGGCAACCCGCTGAGATACCCAATCAACAAGACATCTGGTCCCCTGCGCGCTGGCTCTCACCAACGTCACTTGGAAATTTGCTCCTTCGAGAGCGATTGCGGCATTCGGGTGATCCATTGACGCAAACCAGCAACACCGAAGTGAATAATCCATCCAAGAAAAATTCAACAGAAGCGAATTCGCGTTCAGAGGAACTTACTCCAGTTCTGCTCTTTACCGATGGCCGAGATAACTCGGGACCTTCGCCTCTTGAAGTACTGCAGGCGTGGCCTAAAGATAATGCCCCGTTGTACATCGTCGGTGTTGGTTCGAGCCAACTTCCTCCGCGTGTGGCTATTAGTTCGGTGGAATCGCCCCAGCAGCTGTTTCGAAGCGATCGATTGCAAGGCAAACTTCAGATCAAGGAGGGAGTTCCAGCTGGAGAAAATTATCGAGTCGCGATTTTTCAAGAAGAACTGGAAGTGTGGAGCCAAGATTTAGTTAGCGAAGGTAGGAGCACTGAGCGTTTAGTGCCGTTTAATATTGCCATCGAAGAAGTCGTAAAAGCGTTAGAAGCTAAGTTACCTAAAGGTCAGGAAGCGCAAAGGCTTACGATTCCGCTAACAGCTAAAGTGATGATGTCGCAAGCAAGTGTTGCTGCGGATGTGAAGTTGCCTCAGGATCAGGCAAAGTCATGGCTCATCAGCGTTGCCACTCGAAAACAAAGAGTTTTATTGCTGGATAGCCGAAGTCGTTGGGAAACTCGATACTTGCGGAATGCCCTGGAACGCGATCCGCAGTGGGAAGTGGACTCCTTTTTGCTCTCGGCAGGAGAGCCTCCGCGATGGTTTTCGCAAGGTACTGAGGAACAGCCGTTTCCCAACGATGATGACTCTTTCGCAAATTATGATTTGATCATCACGGGAGAAATCGAGCCGGGCTCGTTTTCAAATGAGCAGATCGACTATCTTCAGCAAGCAATTGAACGAGGTGGATGCGGTTGGGTTGTGATTGATGGGCGGCGGAAGTTCTGGCGAGATTCTACCTACGAATCGCTACAAAAGATGCTTCCTGTCGAATGGATCTCTGGAGCGAGTGTTGTGGATGACACACAATGGCAAGCTGAACCACAGCTTGATGCGGAGGCAAGTGGAGTCTTACAGCTATCCGATGGAAGTTCACAAGACAATCTTGAAGCTTGGAAAAAACTACCCAAGCTTACCTCGCTGAGTTTAGTGAAAGCGTTGCCAGGAAGTCAGGCTCTCGCAAATCTCAAGTCCGATCAGCGTTCGGAACCGTTTATTGTCACACGGTTTTATGGAGCGGGTCGTGTTGTTTATCTTTCCTCGGATGAAACTTGGCGTTGGCGATATGAGGTCGCAGATAAAATACATCAAAGGTTTTGGAACCAGCTCTCTCGCTGGACCATGCGGTTGCCATTTGCTGTGGAGTCGGAATATATCGCTTTGGATAGTGGTGATCCGAATTATTCGGCTGGGCAAATAGTTCCTGTACGGGCTCGTTTGAGGAATTCCACTGGACTACCAGCAGAATATTCTTCGGTTGAAGCTATCGCCTCAATCGATGGTAAACCCATCGCTTCGACTTTTCTTTCAGCAGATGACGGCTTGCCTGGAAATTATCGTGGACAATTCGATACGTTGCCTCCGGGTGATTATTCCATACATGTCGTCGCACCTGGGTTTACCGAGCAGGAAATGTCGGTGCGCACTTATTTGCGTATCAACGAGACGCCCAATCAAGAATTAGCTGATGTGGTTCGCAACGATGAACTGCTGAGACAACTCGCCGATCGCACCGGCGGTATGTATGTCGTGGAAGATGAGATGCAGAAGTTGTGGGATCGAATGGATCTTTCGCAGCGAAGCAAGTTGATCGAATCGGATCGTTTACTTTGGCAAAGCTATTGGTGGTTTGTGCCAATCCTAACACTTGTGGCGTTGGAATGGTGGTTTCGTAAAAAAGGAGGTTTGATATGAGCATGCATTTGACTCAAATCAATCAACTACCGCGCACTACGGCGACTAAATTGGATGAACTTCGCAAGCGTCGCAAATGGTTGATGACACTGCGAGCCATCGCAGCAACGTTATTGGTGTTACTAACAAGCCTATTTATAGGCGTCTGCCTGGACAGTTTGTTTAACTTGAACAACACCGGTCGTTGGGGAGTGAGTCTGTCTGTTTACGTCGCAGTCGTTGCAGCGATCTTAATGTCTGTTTTGCCGTTTCTGCACAAATGGGGATGGAGCGAAGCGGCAACGGTGATCGAAAGCGAGGTGGCACCCTTGAAAAACCAGTTGCTATCTGCCGTGGAGTTGGCAACCGATTCAACGGACCCACGATACGGTTCTAAAGACCTCCGCAATCGATTGCAGCATAAAGTCGAACAGCAAATAGAAAGCGTCTCTATTGGTAAGATATTGCCATGGAAACGAATACAGAAATGGTTAGTAGCCTCAGGAATCGGCCTGGTAATCTTCGGAATTCTGTGTGCGATTCCAAGTCTGCAGATACCCAGTCACGCGATGCGAGTTCTATTTCCATTTGCTAATCTGGCGAGGCCGTCGCTAGCGCAACTTGATGTCCTTCTACCCTCCCCTGCCTCGACCAATGTTGCTTTATCGGAACTTCTTCCTTTCCAAGTAGCCCTCTCAGGACCAGGGTCGGAAAAGGTGCAAAGTGGATCACAGGTTCTATTGGAGATCAGAGATCCAGCAGTAGCAGGTAGTCTGGTTACTAAGACCCTGCAGTTAGATAAGAAAGTGAATAATACTGAAGATCGACAAATTCTTTCGACCAACTTTATGGTCGAAACAGATCGGCTGGAATATCGATTTGTTTCTGATGTCGCGGAAAGCCCATGGCATTCACTTCGCGCTTTCCCTCGCCCAGTTATCAAAAGTTTTATCAAACGTATCACGCCACCAGAGTATGCCAAGTCGAGTCCTGTTATCAGCGAGTCGCCCGACGCTGATGTTGAAGCGGTGATTGGATCGGTCGTGCAATGGAAGATCGATACGAATGTGGCCGTTCGAGATGCGAAGTTGAGGTGGCTTGATCCTCAGGATCGAGAAGAGAAGGAAAACGTGGTCTCCTTTGAAAAACAAACCGACGGTAAATGGGCCGTCTCTGTCGAAGTCCAGCGAAGTGGCCGTTTTCAAATTGATCTGATCAGTGAAGAGGGACTTTCGAGTACCTTCCCAACCTCATATCGACTACAGGCGTTGACCGATCAGCCAGCGCAATTGGCTTGGATTGTTCCGAAGGAATTATCGCAGGTCATAAGGCCGCGATCTGCGACGAAGCTAACAGCTACTTACACCGATGAGTTTCCGCTCAATTCACTCGAACAGCATGTGCGCATTAATCGTGGAGCCTGGATGACAGCGCCGCGTAGCCTACAAGAAAAGAACGCTGATGAGTTAACGTGGAATTGGGAAATGGCTTCTTACGGTCTCAAAGTAGGCGATTTTGTTGAGACGAAAATAGTTGCAACCGATCGCAATAACCAAGTCAGCGAATCGCCGGTGATCGAGTGGGCAATTTCCGGTACGGAATTGGACTCCAGTCGCGAACCGGAGACGTTGGCGAGAGAGAATATTGCAGATCAAATTGGTGAGCTAGCGCAGCAAGCTAGGGAAATACAGGAAGAACTCAAGCCGACAGCAGATGCATGGCGTGCTGCTCAGGATAAACCCGAACTTGCACAGGCACTTATCGAGAAACTGGAAAAGGCTGGCGAGGAGCTTGCCAATAAATCCGAAGATGTTCGACTTGCCATAGAGAATGCAATGGCTCAAGTCGATGATCCAGTCTCACTTCAGGAAATGACACTCACGGCCGACACACTCGCTCGACTGGAAGCTGAGGAGGCCCAGACGCTCAAGGACGTTGAAAAGTCGATTGAGGCTGCCAAGCAGGCAGCAGCAGATCCCAAGGCCGCTGTTCAAAAAGCTCAGCAAACTGCAGAGCAGATGTTGCGAAATGTACAACGCATGGAGCAAAACTACGATCGCTTTGTCGCTCCCGATGTGCTCTCTGATCTTTCAAAAGATCTCTCTGATGCTGCGAAGTATCAAGAGGAACTACTGCGCGATCCGACTCAGGTCGGAAGCGATCTTTGGAAGCGAGAGGAAGCATTATTGGGGGATCACTTGCGCGACTTAGCTCGTGAAATGGATCGACAGGCAGCCTATTTACCGGAAGGCCCGGCGAACCAGTTGCGACAGAAAGCACAGTGGGCCGAGCAGCAAGCAGATCGGATTGCAAATCTGACCTCGAAGGAAACGCCAACAGAACCTGCAAAGCGCGAACAGATACAGCGCGAGTTTGAGCAAGTGCGTGTAGACCTGGAAAACAATCAGTCTTTGCAGCCTTTGCATGGTAACGCACCTCAAGAAGCCCTGCAGGCTCGTCGCGAAATGCAAGAGATGAGTGGCTCAGCAGCAGAAGTCGTTCAACGCGCTGCCAAGGAGTGGCGAGATCAACGCAATCAACAAGCAGATCCAACGCAGTTATCGGAGCAATCTGAAGTTGTACTCGATCAACTCATGGATCGTCGCGAAGCAAGGCTTGCAAGATCCGATGTCAATGGTCGTGATGCAGCTGATTTGGGCACGGCCTTTCGGGCGATCGAAAATCAAGTCAAGCAGCAAGGTGTTGATCCTCAAGAAACGGATAAGAAATTAAACGAAATTAGCGATGC
>JBEGUT010000380.1:0-4758 GCA_041178745.1 Planctomycetota bacterium
CCAATCGTTCCTATCAAAAGTTATCAAGGCATTGGTCGTGTTGAGGATATGGGTGTTGAGCAAGCTGACGGACTTGGCTCAATTCGATTTTGCAAATCGAGGTGGGGTGGACATCTCGGATTTGTAGAGCGATGGATTGGTAGCAATCGCACGGTGCTAGGCGGAGGGAGGCTCGACGAAGCACACGGTCAGGGGGCTTTAGCTGGCCGCTGGATGGACCGCTGGGTAGTTGAGAAAATCATGGTATCTTCGTTGGAGCACCCAGATCGGACGAACGTATAAAATAACTCAGGCTTCAGTCGTAGCGTGGTGGCAGCGGGGGTGTCACAATGGCGGGCCGAGCGATTAGCAAAAATTTCGTGGTACCCCTAGGCGGTCTGGCATACTGTCATACAGGCTTACTCTTGATTGAAAATGTTTGACGGCCATCATATCTAAAGGATTCAATGGAACGGCATGAAGATTTACACCAAGACCGGTGATGCAGGGACGACGGGGCTTTTTGCGGGACCGCGGGTAAGCAAAGCGGATCGCCGCATTTGTGCGTATGGTACCGTGGATGAGCTCAATGCTGTGTTGGGAGTGGTACGAGCATCGAGTGAACTGCCTGATCTCGATTCGATTTTGGCGAAAGTGCAGGGGGATTTGTTTAGTATCGGATCGGAGCTGTCGACGCCTGATCCAGATGCCAATGGTTTGCGTTTTTTAACGCAGGCGGATATCGAGCTTTTGGAGCAATTCATCGATCAAAATGAAGATCTTTTGCCGGCTCTTCGCCAGTTTATTTTGCCTGGGGGATCCGTGTCAGCTGCCATGCTTCACTGGGGCCGAACGGTATGTCGACGAGCTGAGCGAGAAATCGTCGAATTATCTGCCCAGCCAGAGGTTGCCGACTGTTCGAACATCATCATTTATTTGAATCGATTAAGCGATTTGCTTTTCGTTGTAGCGAGGCGTGCCAATCAGTTAGCCGGGAAAAGCGATGTCCCTTGGCAGCGGCCCGCCACTGTAGAAAAACAGTCTTGACAGGCTATTTTGGTTGAGCCTAGTCGTAACGGTGGGGTAGAGGCATCCTGCCGATATTTTGCTCCAGCGAGAACTCGTTTTTCCCTTGAAAATAGGGGGAATCCTTGCTCCGAATAGGCTTTTGGGGCGTATTCTCCAGATAGAGTTCGGAATTGAGGTGGAATTGCTTCCCAAGCGGGAAAAGCTTATTCTCACGAATAATCTTTCCGAGGGACAAACAAGATGAAAAAAATCGAAGCCATCGTGCGGCACTTCAAGTTGGAAGATGTAAAGAATGCGCTGACCGAGCGTGGAATCCACGGTATGACGGTGAGCGAAGTACGAGGTTACGGAAGGCAGAAAGGTCACACAGAAATCTATCGCGGGACAGAGTACGCTGTAGACTTTGTTCCCAAGGTGAAGATCGAAGTGGTTTGTTCGGACGGCAATCTCCAAACAGTGATCGATACGATCTTGCAGACAGCTCAGACGGGTCAAATCGGTGACGGAAAAATCTTTGTCACCAACCTCGAGAATTCCATTCGTATTCGAACCGGTGAGACGGGTGAGGAAGCGATCTGAAACGCGGGGGAACTTTGGCTTCTAATGTCTCCCTTTCAGAAGCGGTTATTTCATGCAGACTCGTTCAACGTTGCCTAAGGTCGTTCTCGATGCTAGGCAAAAACTCAGTGAAGGCCGAGTCAAGTTGCGAGCCCAGCATGATTCGGGTTCGCCCGCTATTCAAGTTTGTGCGCGTCTGACCGAATTAGTCGATGGTATCGTTTCTGGTATCTACGACCATTGCATCGAAGAACTGAATCTCGCCGACATTACCGATGAGATTGCGCTGGTGCCGCATGGTGGATATGGTCGCTGCGACTTATCACCGTTTTCAGATTTGGATTTGATGCTTCTTCATCAGCCTGCTCAAGAGGAAGCTGTTGTTAAGTTAGCTCGCATGCTTTCTCAGCACTTGGTCGACGCAGGATTTTCTCTGGGCTTCTCCGTTCGCACACCGGCTCAAGCGATAAGTCTCGCGTGGAGAGACGCTCAGATTTTTACTTCGCTTGCCGAGGGAAGATCGTTGACTGGCTCGAAAGCTTTGTTTGAACGCTTTTTTGAGAGCTTCCGGGCCGGAGCGATAAGACGTTGTTTTAGAATGATTGATGCTGTCGAATTGGCTCGTAACGAGGAACAGCAGAAATTTGGTGAGACGGTATTTTTGTTGCAACCTAATCTGAAGCGATCGCGCGGTGGACTTCGCGATATTCACCTTTTGCGCTGGGTGGCTTTCGCTAGATATGGTATTCGCGATCCAGAGCAACTTAAGGAAATGGGACTGTTATCGCCTGAGGATTACAAGTCGATCCGCTCGGGTTACCATTTTCTTTTGCGGGTAAGGAATCAGTTGCATTTCGAAGCGGGAAAATCGCAGGATCAACTCGATCGAAATTGGCAACTGAAGTTGGCTCCCTGGTACGGTTGCCAAGGTGAAGAAGGTGTTTTGCCTGTTGAGCAATTCATGCAGGAATACTTCCGCCATAGCAGCGAGATCTATTACACAGCTTCGCATTTTGTATCTAATTGTCGAGTCCGTTCTTCGGTTGTGCGATGGATTGGAAAAGCGATTGGGTGGCCGATTACTAGCGAGTATCGACTGGGGCCGAGATATATTTGGGCAACTCGCAATGGGATGAAGAAGCTACAGGAACCTTCAGCGGTTCTGGAGTTAATGGATTTAGCAAACCGTTATCGCCGGCCCATCGAACATGAGACTTGGCGAGCGATACGGTCTGCCATGATAGGTCGACCACCGGGAGATCTCGGGCTGGAGTCGATATTGCGTTTTAAGTCGCTTCTGTCGCGACCCGGTAGGCTTGGAAAATTACTTCGTCGCTTGCATGAGCTACGTGTTTTGGAGCAGTTGATACCCGCCTTTCGACACGCGCGTTGCCTTCTGCAGTTTAATGAGTACCACAAATACACGGTTGATGCGCATTGCATTCGTGCGGTTGAATGCGCGACAGAGTTTTTCACCAGCGAGCATCTTGTAGGTAAGATTTACAAGAAGATAAAGCGGAAGGATCTGCTTCATTTGGCTTTGTTGATTCATGATTTGGGTAAAGGTTTTCCAGAGGATCACAGCGAAGTTGGGAAAGTGATTGCCGAGGAGTGTTCGGTTCGTTTGAATTTGGAAGATGCTGAGCGCGAGATGGTGGTGTTTCTCGTGCACAAGCATTTGATCATGGCACACACAGCTTTTCGATACGATCTAAGCAGTTCGGATACGATCGTGCGGTTTGCGGGTGAGGTCGGTTCAAGCGAAGCGTTGCAGATGCTCTTTGTATTAACTTGCGCGGATCTGGCGTCGGTGGGACCGGAAGTATTGAATCAATGGAAACTCGATTTAATTACACAACTCTATCAGCAAACTGAATCGCAATTCCACGACGAAAAGCCCGATGATCGTTTCCAGGATGCACTGCGCGATCGCAAGGCACAAGTAATGGCTTTGGTACCACCGCAAGCGGATAAGGAGTGGTGGAGTGAGCAGGTCGCCGCGTTGCCGACACCCTACCTTCTGCGAAATCCACCCTCTCATATCACCTATGAATTGAATCGACTCAAAGAACTGGATTCGCGTTCTGCCATTGCTTGGGCTCGTTATTTTCCCCAGAAGGATGCGACCGAATACACCGTGGTGGTTAAACAAGGTGCGAAAACACTGGGGGTTTTTTACCGGATTACCGGCGTGCTCTCGGGTATGGGGTTGCAAATTCTAGAGGCCGAAATTCATACGCAACCAGGAGAGATTGCTTGGGACAGATTCTATGTTCAGGACAAGGACTTTAACGGTCCACCTCCCGAGGAGCGATTGCAGGAGGTATGTCAGCGTCTGGAAAAAACTTTTGCTCCTGATGCTCCGGCAACTCCAGTATTTCGGCAAGTCTGGAAACCTGTCGGTAAAGATGCAACCACGAAGATGAATCAGCAACCGACGCAAGTTCGGTTCGACAATAACACTTCCGACCACTTTACCGTTATTACGGTTTTTGCCTATGACCGCCTCGGTTTGCTCTACGATATAGCGGGTGTGTTGTTGCAGATGGAGTTGGTGCTACATTTTGCAAAGATCAGCACCCATCTCGATCAAGTGGTCGACGTCTTTTATGTTTCGGACACTCATGGTGAAAAGATTACAGAGCCGACCCGCTTGTATACCATCCGTCAACGCTTGCTGAAAGCAATCGAATGAATTGTGTCACAGTGACGGATAAAGATTCCAAGCATAAGAAACACTCGACCGGATCAATTTACCAGATTGGAATATTGAGCGCTGGAAATTTGAAAAAATACTTTTCCGCAGATTTGCGATTTGCGATCACTGCAATCGTGTGACAAACTTCTGGTGAGCGAGTTGAGGAAGCCTCCGCCGCAACACCGGCCTTGCGGTAAAAGTGGTTAAGTTGCCACGTTAAAAGGATACGCATCCTACTCGCTTTGATTTTCTGAGGCATCTAGGATGCTTCGCTAGAAGGCAGATTCAGGAGGAATCAGTCCATGTCGATACGGATTGCACTCTGTTTAATCTTTTCCGCTTTTAACGCTTGCGCACTATATGCGGATTCCACTGATGGCTCTCCGGGGATCGGAGATTCTCCTTCATCGAACAGCCCTTTGCGGCTGGAATCATCCTTGGTTGCCCAGGTACAAGAGGAAGAGATAACAATCGTCTTGCCAGAGCCGAGTGCT
>JBEGUT010000381.1:0-4748 GCA_041178745.1 Planctomycetota bacterium
ACATCGAGACCGGTGATATTGGCAGGCATCGAGGGGCCGGCTTCCTTGATCATCTTGTTAGGACGCAATGTATCGTAGATCGCTTTCACGCGGCCGTGTGAGGAACCGCAGACAACAATGTCACCAACTTTGAGCGTTCCGTTTTGCACGATCACCTTAGCAATCACACCGCGGTCGCTCGCTTGTCCCGACTCAAGCACAACACCGACCGCATCTCGTTTTGGATTGGCTCGGTAATCATTCAATTCGGCAACCGTCAGCAATGTATCCAGAAGAATGTCCATACCTTGTCCAGTGATCGCACTGGTTGGTACGACTTCCACATCGCCACCCCATTCACTGGGCGTCAATCCAAACTGAGTCATCTGCGTCTTAACTCGATCGGGGTTAGCTCCTACCAAATCGATCTTGTTCAATGCAACGACAATTGGAACGCCCGCCGCTTTCGCGTGGCTGATGGCCTCTTCCGTTTGAGGCATGATACCGTCGTCGGCCGCGATCACTAACACGGCAATGTCGGTGACGTTCGCACCACGAGCTCGCATTTCCGTAAAGGCTTCGTGACCAGGAGTATCCACAAACGATATTCGCTTACCATCTTTTTCAACCTGATAAGCGCGAATCGATTGGGTAATACCCCCAGCTTCACCAGCGACGATCTTGGTTCCGATGAGGTAATCCAACAGCGACGTTTTACCGTGGTCAACGTGACCAAGGAACGTAACGATTGGTGGACGTGCCAAGCGATCCGCTTCAGCATCTTCCTGTTGCTCGATCTGCTGGATCATTTCACTTTCCAGCGACTCCGGCTTCTTGAACTCCAACTCCACACCCAAGTCGGCAGCTACCATGTAGGCCGTTTCTTCATCGAGTGCGGCATTGATATTCATCATCTTGCCCATGCCCATCAACGACTTGAGAACTTTGGCAGCCGTTACGCCAGCAGCCTCAGAGAAACTGCGAATGCTGCAAGGTAATTCCAAAGCCGATTTTTCCTTGCGTGGAGCCGCCGTGTTGGTGCCGCGACGCACAAGTGTCTTTCGGCGAGCAGAGCGACGATCTTCTCCATCACCGCGAACTGCATCCTCTTCAATATCCTCGGGACCACGGATCTTCTTCTTAGCTCTTTCCGCTCTAGCAGCCGAAATCCCCGCTGCAGCTTTCTTTCGCAACTCGGCTTCGTCGTCTTCCGTACCCGGTCGCTTGTGCTTGGCGCGAGCTTTCTCAGCGTTCGCTTTGAATTCCGTTAATCCTCCGGTTTGCGGGAAAGGAGGTGGAGCATTGTTGTCGACACTCTTACGAGGTTTCGAAGAGGGAGCGGCGCTGGCCGCAGAGGCAGCCGCCTCACGCTGCTGCAACTCTTCCAAATGAGCTTTCGAACCTGTTTTGTGGCCGGATAACGAATCCCTCGTCAAACGAATCTCGGGCTTCTGAGGAGCTGGTTCGTTGCGGGGACGCTGCGAAGCTGGAGGCTGAGCAGATTTAGGAATTTTCGCCAGATTAATCACTGGGGCTCGAGAGCCAGCAGGACGTTTGGCTTTGTCATCAGGCGTTTTTTCAACAGGCTTCTCATTGTCCTTATCAGCTCCAACGCGATCTCCCGCCGGCTTGGTCGAACGGGTTCCGATGATCCGCACCTTACCTCCTGTCGCACCACCAATCGGGTTGATGCGTGCGTAGTCCTCGCGACTGAAAGTCTCCACCGGCGCTGTAGGTGGTTCAGTAGGCGTTGCACCGCCAGGAGATCCGGCAGCAGGCTTGCTGGGTGCGGTGGATGCTGCTGCAACAGGAGCGGCAGATGCGTCAGCGACTGGCTCGGCCACCATTTTCTCGGCAGCGATTTTCTCACCTTCTGAAGGAACTGCGGGAGCCGACGGCGGTCTTTGGCCAGGAGGAGCAGGCACCGCTGGCGCTGCCGTGCTGCGGTTTTCCGCAGAACTCGATGTCGTAGCGGAACTCTGTGTCGTGGCGGAACTCGGTGTGGATCGAATCGTACCAATTGGCCTGCTGGCCCGATCGATAGGCGAGATCGCCGGATCTTGTCGAGGTGGAATAGGAGCAATCGAAGGTGCGACTGCACTGGGCGAAGCCGGGGAGGCTGTCCCCGCGGAACCGGCAGCAGCACCAGGTGCACTTCCACCCGCTCCACCGGCTAGATATTTTTTAACACGAGCGACCTCATCATCTTCCAGGCTGGCTAAAGCAGAGCCTTTGCCGGTGATGCCAATCTTGTTGCAAATAGTAACAAGGTCTTTACTGTCAAGTTTTAGGTCTTTCGCAAGCGCGTAAATACGTACTGACACGTGGTCGCAATCCTCGAGGGTTCTTTATCGCCCGTTAGCTTATCATGAGTCTTCTCCTACGACTGGTGCGAAACACGCCCGGTCGTTGGGGCCACCAAGACAATTCGCAGACACACGAATCATCCGATATGGATATTGTC
The DNA here is from genome assembly GCA_041178745.1 of Planctomycetota bacterium. Taxonomy (GTDB): domain Bacteria; phylum Planctomycetota; class Planctomycetia; order Pirellulales; family Pirellulaceae; genus JAFLCP01. The sequence continues at coordinate 2,444 of JBEGUT010000381.1, forward strand.
ACTGTAAAATCTCTGCAGTCCAGCCACCCGTTCTACTTTGCCAACACTCTTTGCGATCCGCGTCCACAGAAGTAACAGGGATCCACCAGAGGGCCAAGCAGAGCAATCTGGCCTTTATCGGCCGCAAAACGGCCACCCCTAACTGACATCTCAGCCAGATTGGGTTGAGTCGCGAGTCTCCGTTTCATCCGAACCAGCTTTCTTTTCCGCTGAATCGGGCAGTTCCACTTTTGTATCGTCCGCACCCGCAGCCGCACCACGACTGGAAGCCTTAGGCAGCGGCGGAGGAACTTCCCCTCGCTCGATCGCTTCGCGACGCAAGCGCTTTTGCTCGTCAGCAGCCTTCTCGGCTTCCAAAGCTCGCTCTTCGGCTTGAGCGACCAACGCGTCGACTTGCTCAGCAGTCATCTCTCCCATTTCCATCAACACGTCAGGTTCAATCACCGACAAGTCATCGTAGGAGAGATAACCTTGCTCGACCAAACGCGAAGCCAAATCTTCGGTCATGCCTTCCAGTTCCATGTAACCGGCCACAGCTCGCTGGATCTGATCTTCCAACTCATCGGCCGTCATGATTTCGATATCCCAGCCACACAATTTGCTGGCCAACCGAACATTCTGCCCATGGCGACCAATCGCCTGCGACAACTGATCCTCGCGAACCAATACAATCGCTCGACCAATCATATCGCAAAGTAATACCTGCTCGGCTTCCGCAGGCTGCAAAGCATTGGGAATCAACACCAACGGATCATCACTCCAGCGAACGATATCGATTCGTTCGCCAGCCAATTCGCTGGTGATATTCTTAATACGATTACCTCGCATACCAACACATGCACCCACGCAATCCACTCGCTGATCAGAACTACTGACCGCGACCTTGCTGCGATAACCTGGCTCACGACTGATGGCATTCACCTTGATCACACCATCGGCGATCTCAGGAATCTCTTGCTCAAACAATCGCTGCACCAATTGAGGCTTGGTACGACTGAGAATGACTTTGACACGATTTCCGGCAGCCTTCACTTCGAATATCACCGCTCGGATGCGGTCGCCGTTGTGATAGCTCTCGCCAGGAATCTGCTCGCCCCTAGGAAGAATCGCTTCCATATTACCGAGTTGCACGGTCGTGATCCCGCGATCCGAACGCTGCACGACACCGGTGACCATCTGGCCAACCTGTCCATAAAACTCGTCCATCAACGAGTCGCGTTCCGCTTCGCGAATCTTTTGAATGATCACTTGCTTAGCCGTTTGTGCACCGATGCGACCAATTTCATCTTGGTTCAACTCTTTCGCATCGCAAACAGCGTTGATCACCCCAGAATCACGGGCAATACGCACTGTGATATCGGCGGTCTCGCCGTAGTGTCTCTTGGCCGCGGTAACCAACGCCGCTTCAATTGCCTGAAAGACAATTTCAGAATCAATGTTCTTTTCGCGGTGGAGCGAATCTACAATCCGCAACAGGTCGTTAGGATTCATGCGTCCTGGACTGGGGCTTGCTCTAAGGCTGTATCAGGGAACCATCGCTGAAACGAAGCGGATAAGAGAATGCTTTCCTCAGCACCTCCCAGGGACCGCAAGTAAGAACCGCCTCGCAGGCAACTCAAACTCTTCCAACCATGGCTGAACACCGAGGAACCGAAACCTTCCTCGTTTTTGTAGAGGTTGGAAGATCTAGTCGTGCACCCGCCATCGAAAAACCGGCAGCTTAGGTCCGACCGAACCAAAACGGTTCTTCGGGAATCGCGAAAGGTTATCTTGAAAACACAACACTGTCAACCTCCCATCACCCAGCATCTCAAGCCGCAAATCGCTTTACCAAGACCGAACTAGCCTGACCCTGTGGCGAATAGCTCAAGTGCAAAAACCCCTCACCCGAAGGAGTGTCTTTTCTCGCGATAAAAACCTCTCCATCATCTCCCTGTCGGAAGTTCAAGGTTTCAAACAAGTGCCCGTTCTGCAAAGCCATCAAGCTACTGATCAACTCCACCGCAGCACTCCCAGCTCCCAAACTACCAAAATAGCTCTTGGCAGCTACTACCGGCAGAGTGCCTAGACCGAATCGCGAAGCGACTTTGCGAATCGCCAAAACCTCTGCCCGATCTCCCTCTTGCGTCCCAGCCCCATGAGCGTGAACGTGCAGAGACTTGGGTAGTATTTCACAAGTCCTGAGCGCTGCTTCCATTGAATTACACAAAGCCTGCGAAAGCTTCTCGGTATCGCCAGAGCCCTTGATCGGCCCGACCATGGAACTTCCCGCCGAAATCACTTCGCCCCATATCTTCGCCCCGCG
>JBEGUT010000382.1:0-4738 GCA_041178745.1 Planctomycetota bacterium
CTTCGATAAGTCCATCGCGTCTGGAACCGCCATCTGCATTCGATATGCGAGCTCATACTGTGCGATACGTGTGCGGGTTTCGTCATCACCACTGCGCGCGTATTCGGTCTCGTTCATACTGGCAACCGTATCCAACATCATGCGTCGCATCTGACGATCGATTCCGGAGGGATTATTCAAATACAGAACCGGCTCACCCGTTGTTCGGCATTGAACGCCTTGGTAGACCGTGGGTAGAAAACCGGAACCCCAAAGCGACTTACCTCCATCGGGCGTTTTCCCACCAGAGAGCAAAACCACAAAGCCAGGAAGATTTTCATTTTCGCTTCCCAGTCCATAGGTAACCCAGGCGCCCATCGATGGATTGCCTAAGCGAGGTGACCCGGTATGTACAAACAATTGAGCGGGTGCATGATTGAATTGATCGGTGTTGACGGTGCGAATCACCGACATCTGATCGATGACAGTGGCGAGCTTAGGAAGAAGCTCGCTCATCCATTGCCCGCTCTTTCCTTGCTGAGAGAACTTGGTCTGTGGTGCGAGGACTTTCGGAACTCCCTTGATGAAAGCGAATCGCTTTCCTTCCAAGAAAGAAGCTGGCGCATCCTGCATATGTAACTTGGCAAGGTCGGGCTTGTAATCAAAGAGTTCCAATTGCGAGGGAGAGCCGGCCATATGAAGATAGATCACCCGCTTCGCTTTGGGTGTCATCATCGGCGACTTCGGTGCCAATGGATTTACGCTCGACTCGGAAGCCGAAGCAGAAAAAGGGGAGGCGAGTTGCTGCAAAGCAATCGCTCCAAACCCGAGCCCGCTGGTACGGAAGAAATGCCGCCGTGTCGCTTCTTGAGTTCTTTTCAATTCGTGATGATTCAACGACATCGAATTAGTTCCTTGATAGAAATTCATCGAGGTTCAAGATCGCACTGGCCGTCACAATCCAAGCGGCTAACGTGGTTTCACTCATCCCCTCGGGCAATTCGACTCGAGCAGACTGGACCAACGCTTTCGCTTGATCGGGATGTTCCTGGTACCACTGACTCGATTGCTGCTGTAGCGACAGGAGCGGTTGATACTCGTTTTGCTTGACTGGCCGAATCAGGGCTAAGCGAAGGGCGCGTTCGATACGCGTCTGATCATCCGACTGCTCGGTCACTACTTTACGAGCCAGGGCGCCGGCCGCCTCAAGATAAACCGGATCATTGAGCGTAATAAGAGCTTGCAACGGCGTATTGGTGCGAACACGCCTTACCAAACAGACTTCGCCGCTACCCGCATCGAAGCTTGTGAAGGAAGGATAAGGAGTGGTTCGCTTGAGGTAAGTGTAGATCCCGCGACGAAAACGATCTTCGCCCTCAGCGTCAATCCAGTTTTTGCCGTTGTAAGTGGAACGCCATAAGCCTGCTGGTTGTGGAGGCATCACGGCTGGCCCTCCCATCTTGGAGGAGAGAAGTCCCGAGACAGCTAACGCTTGATCGCGTACGACTTCGGCTGACAAGCGATAACGCGCGCCACGCGATGACCATGCATTTCGTGGATCAACTTTTTTGATATCCGAGTTCGCATTAGACGCCTGTTTGTACGTATCGCTCATCACGATCGTCTTTAGAAGCTTCTTATTCGATAAATTTCCGCGCCGATATTCGGTAGCTAGCCAATCCAACAGTGCAGGATTGCTGGGCTGTGCACCAAGGGCACCAAAATCTTCTTCTGTCTCGACGATGCCGATGCCGAAGAGTCTCGCCCAGATACGATTGACCCAAACGCGTGTCGTGAGAGTATTCTCTGGGGAGGTGAGCCACTTGGCTACGGCGATCCGATTCAGAGGCGTTTCATCTTGGGGCTTGTGAAAGCTTGTTAGCAATGCAGGCTCGACCACATTTCCTGGATCGAGGAAATTGCCGCGCTGATGGATGCGCGTTTGACGTTGCCGATCTTTCGCAAGTTCGCTGAGGATAGGAAGTCGCACGATGTTGTCTTGCAGCGCGTTGTATTCTTTACGAGCAATGTCGAGAGCTTCCGTTGCTTTCTTGACTTCAGGTGATGTGATCTCTGGTTTGAGGATGGTCGGATCGCTCGACGAAAAACTGAGTCGAAATTTACCGAGTACGAGTCGATTGCCATACTGCTGATCGAGGGTGATCCGAATCGAAATCGTGTCGTTCGATTCAAGCGGTGATTCGAGAGTGAATATCGCGAGATGATTTTCTCTCGATCGTGGACTGACAGCCCAGCCGGTCTTGGTATCGCCATCGATTGCTGAAGAAACAGGCCAGCCTTGCTGAGAGAAGTCTGCTTGGGGCTGCACAAGCTTGACGACTTGAGCTTTACCTTCGGCATCAAGTTTCTCGAGTATCAACTCAGAGACCACGAAGTTCGGATCGGACGGATTACGTCCTAGGCCGATTTGTCCATCCGATAACTTTGACGTCAACGACTCCAATCGCAGTGCGGTATAGCGGCCCGCGGGCAATGTCGCGTGGATCGCATAGGCATCTTTCTCTGGCGAATCGCCTGAAGCCTGGATAGCGCTTTCGCTGGTCCCATCAAGCTTGGTACCTTCACGCGCTGTCGCGCTGGTCAGGTTGAGTCGTTGCCATATTCCCGTGGCAGTATCGTTGTGAAAAGCGGCCTCTTCTTTCGCTTTTGATAACGCGATGTCAGCCGCCGCGATTTTTCGCAATGCTTCATCCGAAGCAGCTTTTTGTTCGGGTGAGATCAAGTCGATACGAGGAGTGTCATCGTAGCGATCGGCATCTTCGGTTTGATTGAAGATCGCAAAGAAGCGATAGTAATCCTCCATCGAAATAGGATCGTATTTATGGCTATGGCATTTCGCGCAGCCCATAGTCAGCCCCATCCAGACTTGGATGGTTGTGTCGACGCGATCTTTAACCGCTGCGACTCGAAACTCTTCGTCGTCTGTGCCACCTTCATCATTGCTCATCGTGTTTCGATGAAATGCCGTCGCGATGCGTTGCGACTCTGTTGGATTACTGAGCAAGTCGCCGGCGAGTTGTTCGAGAGTGAATTGATCTAACGGCATATCTTCGTTGAACGCTTTGATCACCCAATCGCGATAAGGCCACATGGTGCGACCGAGATCCTTTTCGTATCCCTTTGTGTCAGCGTACCTCGCCAAATCAAGCCACATTCGTGCCCAGTGTTCGCCATACTTTGGCGAGTCGAGCATGGAGTCGATCAATTTTTCATAAGCCTGCGATGATGGATCTTTAGCGAACTGGTCGGCTTGCTCTGGTGTTGGTGGTAGACCGAGGAGATCAATCGATAATCGACGTACTAAGGTATGCGGATCGGCTACCGGCTGAAGTGCTAGCCCCTGTTCGGCTAACTTCGTACGCACTTGATCATCGAGCGTGCCATCGGGCTGAGTGATTGGATTTAGAGACCAATGACGCTTCCACGTAGCCCCTTGGTCGATCCACTTTTTAATGAGCTCCAGTTGCTCGGGCTTAATTTTTTTGTTGGCTGACGGAGGAGGCATCACCTCGTCAGGATTCTCGCTGAGGATTCGCTGCACGATAAGGCTCTTGGCGGAATCGCCAGCGAGTATCGGTGAGCCGTTACCAAGTTCTTGTTTCGCGGAGGCCTCGATATCCAATCGCAGATCCGCTTGGCGTTCATGCTCATCGGGACCGTGGCAAGCGAAACAGTTCGCTGAGAGTATTGGCAAAATGTCTCGAGAGAAATCGATCGATTCAGCGCGAACAATCGTTCCCTGCGCAAGGCAAAGACTCAAGACAGCGACAAAGGCGTAGATAGATTTCATCGGTGATGGTAGGAAGCGAAGGAGGGAGTTGCTTGGTGAACATCCAGAACGTTTATACTATACCAAGAGCAACGAGATTGGAGGTATCTCGAAAGATGATGAACAGGAATTCATTGCAAATTTCCAATGAAAACGCTTTATTTATTACTGACGCTTCACAGCCGGAAATTCAACAGCGATGATACTGTTGTGATCCCAAGTTGACGCGCTGGCCGCGCCAAAGAACAACCAACGCTTTCCGGAGGGATCAGCGACATGATGTGGGGTAACGTGACCAAAACGATCAAGGTCAAGAAAGCTTTTTCCCATTAATGGCTGACCCGCCTGCCAAGTTATTCCATCCGGGCTACGAGTAAATCGAGTCCCTTCCTGTGACTCAAAGAGCATCCAGTAATCTCCATTTTCTTTAAAGACATCGATACCACCAGCGTCTTCCTGAAAAACGGGCGCATCACTGCTTCTTTGCCAAGTGCGACCATCGACGGAAGTAGCGTAACCGACACAGCGTCTTGATTCCGCAGCCAGAGGTACGTTTTTGAGTGGCGTTCCGAGCGGAAAATCTTTGCGTCCGTCATACCACATCTTGTAAGTGGCCTCATCCTTCAGCACGCAAGGGCGACCAACAGACAACGAATCCCACGCACCAGCGTTGCCGGGAGCTAGAACGGTACCTTGCGGCTTCCATTTTTTCCCATCGCTAGAAATCGCTAAATGTACTTCATCGAGGATATCTCGTTTAGCGCGGGTGTAGTACATCCAATAAGCGTTGTCGACTTTGATAACACAGGGATCGTTGAGATGATTGGCTGTAGGATCCTCTAGGACAACGCCCTGTTTTTTCCAGACGATACCGTCGTTCGATTCGGCGTAGCAGATGCGATCATGCCCATCCTTTCCTTGAGCTCCATACCAGATCTTCCAAAGCTGAGCCTCGATCAAAACTGTGGG
>JBEGUT010000383.1:0-4724 GCA_041178745.1 Planctomycetota bacterium
GTACTCGCGCGCCTTGCGAACCTGTTCGCGAACCAGGTTCAAATCGAGAGGCTTAAGAATAAAGTCAAAAGCCCCCGCACGCATTGCCTCCACCGCGGTCTCCACGGATCCATGGGCAGTGATTAACACAACTGAACATTGCGGGTGGTGATTGACGATGTATTTGAGCAAATCGATGCCACTTAGTTCACTGTTAAGTCGAATATCCGCGATAACAAGCTGATAGTCTCTTCCGGCAAGCTTTTCGATTGCCTCTCTCGAGCCATCTGCTTGAGAAATACAATCCGCTTCATCGCGCAGCCCGAGCGCAAGACCTGATCTGATATTGGGTTCGTCGTCGACAATTAGCACTGAAAAAGGAGTTTCTTTCACTTCGTCTCCTCCAGAGGAAGCCGGACCGTAAATTGGGTACCACGATCACTCGTACGGAATTCTATAGTACCCTCATGTTGACGAATAATTTTTTCACAAAGAGCCAACCCCATCCCGGTACCATCATTGCGAGTTGTGAAATACGGATCAAAGATTTGGGACTGTATTTCCTCTGGAATTCCATGCCCCGTATCACTGACAACAATCCTCACAAATCCCTCGTTGGAATCCACCTTAAAAACCAATTGCCCTCCATGAGGCATTGCTGCGAGCGCATTTAAGGCTAGGTTCAGCAAAACTTGCTCCAGCTGCCCGGAATCTCCTTGTACTTCACCACTGAAATCGTTTGCGATGTGTAGGTTGAGCCCTACTCCTTGTGATTCCGCCTGAGGTCGCAGCAATCGGAGCAGTTTATGAATCATCTCGACTACATCAACGCGTGAGCGCCCAAGTTCTCCCATCGATGCATAACTGCGAAATCCATCCAGCACCTTAGAAATACGCCGAATTTCGCTCTGTAGAACATCCAAATTCTCCTTTACCTGACTTCCCTCTGGCTGCTCGCCCAGTCGTTCTTGCAGCAACTGAACATGAAGCGATAAGGCACTCAACGGATTTTTAATTTCGTGTTGTAACCCGGCTGCGAGGCTGCCCAGACCCATATATCGTTCCATGCGTCGCAAACGTTCTTCGATTAACGCTTTCTGCGACACATCGCGAACGTGGATCACGGTTCCGATTTTCTCGTTACGTTGATTTCTCAGCAGGGTACAGCCCGCACGAAGCGTACGCTGATGTCCCTGATGAAGCACTATGTAGTCTCGATCTCTTATGCAGTTATCGCGGACGCTAACTTCTTTGCAGATATCATACAGCAGTGAATGCTCACTCTCTATTTCGGATAAAGGGCAATTCACTGAAACGTTCTCAGGACCAACTAACTCTAATCCGCGTGGGTTGACACTCGTAACGCGTCCACTTGTATCCGTTGTTATTACCCCCGCATCCATGCTTGCGAGAATGTCGGTCGACAATACCTTGACATCTCTTAACGATTTTTCACTGCTCAAATAACCTCGAATCACAAAACCAGATGCAATTACCGTCAGTAGAATGTTTACAACTAACAGCAGCGACAAACTACTTTGCAGACTGAGATCTCCGGACAACTCTTCAGCCGCAGCTAAATCGCTCTCCGGCAGATGCTGAATCAGCCTCGATACAATCTCTTGTTCCCGCGAAACATCCCTCAGAATTACCATCGTAACGAAAAGCGCCACAAGGCTCAGAACAGCCAAGCCCGCTGCATAAATCAATCCACTACGTCCAAATTTCTGCTCAAACATCAGCGCATTCCGCTCAAATAATCGATGGCTACCACAAGTCGTTGCGGATTTTATCTTCCGAGATATAGGCTGGGCTAGCCATTAACTTACCCAGAATCTCGCAAATCCTTGACTATGTTACCATCGATCTATGAGGCAATCCATTCGACAAAACCTTTATCACACCTACTATCTAAATTTACTGAATGATATCGCGCCCTACGGCTTCATCCTGTGGAGATTTCCGGGGAAGTATCACGAACCTGCGACCCGAATTTTAATCGCTGTACTACTCTTCATTGGACTTGCTGCCAAAGTATTTGCGTCAGCTACCTGCTCTAAAGCTATTTCCTAGTGAACAAGTGGTGCAGATTGTTTTTCGGGCTTACCCGACACAAACGCATCCACTCGAGCAACCTGGACAGTCTCAGCAGCGACAGTGATGTGATGAGAAGGTTGAATTTCTGTGCGAAGATAATCCATCATTTTATCGCATGCCGATGAAGGAGCTATGATCTCAATACGTACTTGCTTTACAGGTTCGCTGATACCTGAATCGATCTGTCTTTTTCCGATGCCATAACATGGAATTGAAGTGTAGCCTGTCGCACCAAGCTTGATGAGATCTGCTTCAAGCAAACGCTCTATATTTGGATCCGCAACGATCGTCAGGCGTTTTAAAGTTGCTAGTCCTTTTTTCCGAGCAGCATGAGCGTGATTTGCCAAGGGTTGATGAGCCTCTAGGCCAATGACGGTGAATCCAAGTCCTTTTTCTTCGAAATCGCTAGATAGTTCATCAAGCTTAACCATAACATTGTGATCGACAAGCTTGGTTTTGGAAAAGTCGATCACAACATTCTTACGCTCGACCAATCCAAGCCTTTCAATCTTTCTTCGAATCGGAATCCAGTTGCTAAAAACCGCTGATTTATACGCTTCAAATTTCACCGTATGGCCGTCATCCTCAACTACGGTTATGTCTGGCTTGATAAGGGAAATCAACGAAACACCGTTGCTGACATGAATGATTGCCTTGACAACAATCCCGATACAGATCCCTATCAGCAGATCCGTAGCCAGAACGGCTACCAAAGTGATGGCAAAGATGGCAAGCTGCTCGCTACCAACGCGAAACATGTTCATGAATTCTCTCGGATGCGCTAACCGCGTACCGGTGTAGATCAACATGGCTGCTAGTGCTGCGGTTGGAATACGATGCAAGAACATCGGTATCAAGGCTACACACGAAAGCAAAAACATCCCGTGCCAAAAATTCGCAAAACGGGTTTTGGCTCCATTATCGATATTCGCTCGACTGCGAACAATTTCAGAAATCATCGGCAAACCACCTAGTAACCCTGCGGCAAGATTACCAACTCCAACGGCAACTAGGTCGCGATTCATGTTACTCTTGCGTTTCCAGGGATCCAGCAAATCGACGGCTTTCGCACTCAAAAGTGATTCCAAGCTTCCAATGATGAAAAACATAAAGACCCACAACCAAGCCTTCGGTTCTCGGAGCACTGCAAAATTGGGTGCAGTGATTTCACTGAACATTCCAAAGACTCGATCAGGCATTCGAACCAAAAATTTAGGGCCAAGAGGATAATTCTTTCCAAACGCGGAATACTCATGGCTGTTGAGCAAATCAAAATACATCCCCATGGGAATGGCAACTAACAACACCACCAAAGGTGCGGGAATAGGGTTGGCATATGGAATGGACTTCTTGACCATCGGCCACAAAAAGACAATCACGACACTCACTAACCCGATCGCAGCAATAGCCGGATTAGCCTGCTGAATGAATTCGGGAATCTTTCTCAACAACTCAAGTGGCTCGCCCGAAGCCGTAACTCCTAAAGCAGTCGGAATCTGCTTTGCAATAATGATCACACCAATTGCGGCTAACATCCCGTGCACGGCAGAGACAGGGAAAAACTCACCTAGAATACCCGCGCGAAATAGACCAAACAGGATTTGCAGCACCGCAGCAACTACGGTTACCGCCAATGCCGCTTTGTACGCCGCCGTGTCCGCAGCGTTCCATTCGCCAATCATTCCGTCTCCGCCAAAGGCTTCGATACACCCAAGCACGATCACAATCAAACCCGCGGCTGGCCCCTTTATCGTCAACTCACAATTGCTAAGAAACGTTGCTACAACAGCACCGATGATGGCCGTAAAAATTCCGGCGATCGGCGGATAACCGCTGGCAATCGAAATCCCGAGACACAATGGCAGCGCAATTAGGAATACTAAAAAACCACTTAGCAGATCTTGCTGAAAATACTTAACAAACCCTGCCAAATTCCCTTTTGGAACATTAGCAATTTTGGGACTCTCAACGTTGGTTGCGTGGCTCATGACCAGTGCTTTCATGTCCTATTTTACTTGCTATCGCTTCTAGCCTTACCACGCACCCACCTCTTACCTTTGCTGTCAGCAACTGCACCACCGCCGGCCCGACCTTTAAAAGCGTCCGAAACGATATCGATTTGCAGCCAACACTTTTGGAACCCAACCGATTCTCTCTTACCGTGACCATAACAACTTAAGAGAGAAACCTGAGATCCAAAGACGTTGAAGTACCAAGGTGAAGCCCGCTTTAGTCAAGTACTTGTTTAATCAACACGGCACCGTCCGTTCGCGCGGCGATTTAGAGTTTCCGCAAACTGTGTGCCAAGAGAAGCAATGGCACTTAGATTTGTAAAATCGCTCGCATTTCCAACGATTCTAGCAACGCGCCCCCCCAAGGCCCAGGGTCTATAACCTCGGACAATGCAGCGACATGCAGTCGCTACGCAGAGTCTTGCACACCGTCTCTTACGCAATACCCATTGCCGATGGCATAGCTACTCTCCGAGCCAAAGCAACTACGGCATCACCCCTTTAGACATGACGAAAGTTGCTGCTGCACCCTAAAGGTAGACAACCAAGAAGCTAGAAAGCGAAAAAGCCACAAGTCCCTTTGGAAAAGGAACTTGCGGCTCTTATGAAGCTTGCGAGGCAAACCTCTCAGCGGAG
>JBEGUT010000384.1:0-4716 GCA_041178745.1 Planctomycetota bacterium
AGTCTACATTTAGCCAGCCCGCGATCTCGGAATATGTGTGCATAGGCCAGATTCTCTCGCACGCTCCAACCGAAGAGGGTAGGCATAACATCATGCTAATCGGGTTAGCCCGAGCCCGCATCGTTGAAGAACTCGAACCGAATCGCTCGTTCCGAACGGCTCGAGTCGAGCTAGTGGAGGATATTTATCCCGCCGAAGGTGCCGCTCAGAGAATGAAATTGCAGCAGAGTCTGTTAGATGTTTTCAGGAAGTTCATACCCGAGGGAACACTGGCCCAAGAGAGCTTTCAGCAAATGCTCAACAGTCAAATGTCACTCGGAATGTTGACCGATCTCATCGGTTTTTCAATGTCAATTCCGGTTCCCATCAAAGAACAACTGCTCGGTATGGCGAGTGTCGACGCTCGCGCCAGGTTGCTGGTGCAGTGCCTCCGGCAGATGGCCGAGTCGCGCCAAGCAGGACAGGAAAAAAACGATGGCTCTTGGGATTTTCCTCCAAAGTTTAGTCTGAACTGAACACCTTTTGAGGAAAGCGTATGCAGGGATGAAGGGAGTGTGATTGAGGTAAGTTGCTCCTTACTTTCTGGCAGCGTCGCCCGCACCACGTTTTCAAAGTGAAAAGTTGAATGAACCTATTCTTGGTCGCAGGAAGTGTTTTCTGGGTTCAAATTGCCGCGAGGTTAGCATAGATTGCGATGGCAATAACGCTTTTGTTTTCGGTTTGCGAAGGTCTCAGCCCTTCTCGCCCACCAAGCCCGAATTATTTTCTACAAAGTCTCCTGAAGCGGATCTCAAAATCCTCCCCCCCGTTCATTTGACTTCGGGTACAATGAACATCTGAAGCAAACTGGGGGTCTATCTGGATTTCTTAAGCTTCGGTTATCGATTCATTCTTTTACGTGCTTCAGATATGTCGCTCAGAGTAGACGAGGAGTCTGCTGAGGACGGAGTCAGATAAAGGTGCAAGTCACCGGGTGAGATATTAGTTCAATATGGAAATTGACCGGCAACGCATACAAGCCGACTTGCGCGGCCTGATCGACGGTGAGGTCTACTGCGATGAGTTGATGTCGCAGTTGTACGCGACCGATGCCAGTATCTATGAGATCCCGCCTGTGGGTGTGGTACGCCCCAGAGGCGTTGATGATGTCGTAAGGTGCGTTCAGTATTCGGTTGAGCACGGACTGGCCCTTTTTCCCCGCGGAGCCGGTACCGGCTTGGCGGGAGAAGCTTTGGGGCGAGGGCTGGTGCTCGATTTTTCACGATTCATGCGCCGTATTGTTTCGACCGATTATCCGAGGGTTACCGTTCAGCCTGGAATGATTATGGCTGAGTTGAATCGCGCCGTCGCGCCGGCCGGATATCTGTTTGGGCCCGATCCGGCTACTCGCAGCGTCTCAACCGTGGGTAGCGCTTTGGCCGTCGATTCGTCGGGAAGTCATTTCCCCAAATATGGGTCAGCTGGCGATAAGGTGGAATCGCTTCAAGTAGTGCTTGCCAGCGGTGAAGTAGTGCGTTTGAAACGTTTCGCAATCGATGAATCGACCGGCGATGCCACGCAGCTGGGAGACTTAGCTCTATCCAACGAAACAGTAAACGGGTCAGCATCAAACGATTTGGTTGCTGAATTAGCAAAAGAAAGCGCTGGAACTACCCCTCGAAATGCGACAAATTCTTCTGGTACGGCCGAGAGGCTAGCTGCTAACGTTTACCAGCTGCTCGATAGTAATCGAGAGTTGATCGATAATGCACCTTGGGGGGCGGTCGCTCGTGGAGCAGGATATCGACTGGAGAAAACTCTCGGTGATCGCAGCATCGATTTGGCGAGATTGATCTCAGGATCTGAAGGCACCTTGGCAATCGTGACTGAGGCTACCATCCTTCTCGATCCAGTCCCCCTGGTACGCGGCGTCGCGATGCTGTTCTTCGATCGCATGGAAGGAGCGACTCGAGCTGCCTTGGAGGCTAGCGCCGATGGAGTGGCCGCCTGCGATCTACTTGATCGTCGACTGCTTGAGATCGCTCGTGAGACCTACAACGGTTATGAAAAACTTCTGCCTCGAGGGGCCGAGGCGATGCTGTTGGTAGAGCATCAAGGCGAGGATTTAGCAGAGATTCGTGCCCGCCTCACTGCCCTGGTCGAGCGAATTCAACGTCGGGGCAAGTGGTTTCATTCCTGGCGTATGACGGCTGATCGAAATGAAAGAGATATGTACTGGCGCATCTGCCGCCGTGTTATTCCTCGTCTTTATCGACTCAAAGGTTCCACTAGACCTGTTCCCTTTCTGGAAGATATCGCTGTTCCACCGAGCAAAATTCCAGAGTTTATTTTCGAAGCGCAGAATGTTTTTAAAGCTGAACGCATTACGGCGACCGTCTTTGGTCACGTCGCACATGGTCAGTTGCACATCCGCCCCTTTCTTGACCTCTCCGATCCGCAACAAGTCGCCAAGATGGAACGATTGGCAGAAAACCTTTACGAAAAAGTCTGGGAGTTCGGTGGGACTCTCAGCGGTGAGCATGCGATCGGTTTAAGTCGGAATTGGTTCTCTGAACGACAGTTTGGGCCACGCTTAGAATTATGCCGCAGCGTAAAAAGATTGTTTGATCCCGGCGGAATTCTCAACCCTGGAAAATTCCCTAGCGATCATCCGCAACGTATCGCTGAGAATTTGCGATCGGTAGCAGCCGTTCCACTGTCGATGGCTGGCATGAATAGCGTCGTTGCCGATACAGCTTTGTCCACGACGTCCAGTCTCGCTGGTGAAGATGAAGCACGTGAACTTTCCCCTGTAGTTCCCGGTGTCCTATCTTCTGGTGCGATATCCTCCGCATCTTTAGGTTCCCTGCCTGAAGGGGCTACACAACCAGCAGCGGAAAATGCAGCGACCGAGCGAAAAGGTTTGGGATTGCTCGATCGCCCTCCCCTACCCTTGCTGCTAGATTGGGATTCGGAACAGGAACTGGGTGTTGCTGCGAGAACATGCAACGGTTGCGGTCGCTGTCGTGTCACTTCCAATACTGAAAGAATGTGTCCAGTCTTTCGAGCAACCTATAGCGAAGAAGCTTCGCCACGCGCAAAGGCGAATTTGATGCGAGGCGTGTTTGCGGGAAAGATCTCGCGCAGTCAGTGGGAAGGTGATGCTTTTAAGAAGTTGGCTGATCTCTGTTTTCATTGCCATCAGTGTCGAGTCGAATGTCCAGCATCCGTTGACATTCCCAAGTTGATGATCGAGTCGAAGGCACAGCATGTCGAGACCAACGGCTTGGGGTTTGTTGACCGCTGGATGACGAGGCTCGATTTGGTTGCGGCCATCGCTGGTAGAATGCCGCGCATCGCTAATTGGTGTTTGAAGAATCGACGCGTGAGGTGGTTCCTCGAGAAGACTCTGGGATTGGCTCAAGGTCGCAAGCTCCCTGCATTCTCTAATCGAAGTTTTATGCGTTGGGCGATAAGGCAGCGTTTGCATAAGCCGACTCGCAGCAAGCGTCGTAAGGTTCTTTATTTTGTCGATCATTATGTGAATTGGCACAACCCCTTGCTCGGACGCGCCATGGTCGAAGTTCTCAGGCATCATGGTATTGAGATTTATGTGCCAACAGATCAAACCATTTCGCACATGGCGAAAATCGCAGCCGGTGATGTGCAGTCGGCAAGAAAACTGCTGCGACCGACGATTCGTTTGCTCTCCGAAGCGATTCGACAAGGTTACGAAATCATTACGACCGAACCCGCTGCTGCGATGTGTTTGAAGCACGAATATCGAAATCTGTGGGACAATGAAGATACAAAATTGATCGCTGAGAATAGCTATGAAGCTTGCAGCTATTTGCTGAAGCTGCATGATGCCAATGAGCTGCAGTTAGATCTTCGGCCGTTGCAATTAAGCGTGGTGTACCATCACCCCTGTCACAATCGCGCGTTGGATCCAGAGAATTCCGGTCGAAAACTGCTGGAGTTGATTCCTGGGGTAACGGTGCAAGATGCTGCAGCCGGTTGCAGCGGTATGGCTGGTATCTACGGGCTTAAGAAAGAGAATTACCGAACCAGCTTGCGTATCGGCTGGAATTTGGTTTCGACAATGCAGCAAACTCATGCCCAGATCGGGTCAACGGAATGTTCCAGTTGCAAATTGCAAATGGAACAAGCTGTGCGAGCTCCAACAGTCCATCCCATTGCCATCATCGCTTACGCTTACGGGCGAATTCCCGAAGTTGGGAAGTGGATACAAGCTCGTCAGGATGGACTGCTAGTGCAGTAGCCACAACACGTTGACCGAGGCTTGGGCAGAGTCGTAACTCGTTCCCTTTTTTTGAATTCGTTTTGTGACAAAATAGGATTTGCCGGTTGCTTACTTGGCTTGGTGGACTTTGTTTACTATCGCCAGTTGCGCAGCGCTCAGGCATAATACAAGAAGATGAAAGTGCTGCTATTCGCTGGAGCTCGGGATGCTGTGGGGTCTGAATCGGTGGATGTTGAAACTGATTCGCCAATCAGTGTGGCGAAATTGAAAGAGAAGCTGTCCCTGCAGTTTCCGCGGTTAGCCAAATGGGTTGCGGTTAGCAGATTGGCGCTCAATAACAGTTTCGCTACCGATAGTGATCTTGTGGAACAGGATACAGAAGTCGCATTGATTCCGCCGGTCAGTGGTGGTTGATTGTCGAGTTGGAAATGAGTTTAAGCGTTATCGCCGTCGCGAAGATCTCGCTTGTAGAA
>JBEGUT010000385.1:0-4685 GCA_041178745.1 Planctomycetota bacterium
GTAGAGCACTTTTTGCCGCAGACGCTGCAGCAAGGTATTGATCCGCGTCGTGGTTGGATATCAACCAATAGCGCTGACTTATTGAGGTCCCAAGTCACTTCTTTGATGACCAAACCCTTGTAATGGACGATCGTCCGTAGGATACTTTTGACCTGCATCTTGTTTGTCCGTGGAAAGGTATTGTTTAGACACCAACACCATAATCCGTCGGCGAGCAAGATGTATCTTTATTTGAAAAGAACCGGCTAAGCTGCCTTTGTTGGAGAGGTCAGAAGGGAAGCCATCCAGCCAATTCTTATCACTCAATCAACCCACAGATTCTGCGGAAGAGCCATATTTTCGAACTAGCGTGGTTCGTAAAATAGGTTGCATTCGAATAGACTGGGATGGGTAGTGTCAGCGGTCAAAAGTTACATGGGCTGACTTAAGGTAATAATCTGAGGATCTTATGATCACGCGAGTTCGAGCTAGAAAAAAACTTCTTCTCCGTAGACGTGAAGGTGCATCGGTTCGAAGGAAGTTATGTGGCGCGACGAGCATGTTTCAGAGGTTTGCAGAATGGATTTCGCTTAAAGATTCGTCGAAAAACTGCCAAAGTCGTTCCCCATGGAGTATGGCAGTAAGTTTTGGGCAATGCGAATCTGCTATTTCAAGTATCCAATCCTATAGGTTTCGTACCCTAGCCCGTAAGACACGTTCTTTCATACGGTATCAGTTGGCCTACGAGTGCTTAGAGCCTCGCATGGTGATGGCAACTCTGGGAATGGGAGATGTTGCATTCACCGGATTTCAGGGGACGATCAATGACAAAGTATCAATCGTTCTTCTTAAAGATGTCGATAGCGGTACGGTATTAACGGTGACTGACAATGCTTGGTCAGGTTCATCGTTAAGCACCACCGAAGGAAGTAGTACGATCGTTTTCAATGCTGCGTTTGCTGCCGGAACTCAGCTGAACTACGATGCCACTCGGGCTGACGGACAGCGTTGGGCCGTTGGCACTTCCCCTGCCAATATTGTGGATACTACCACCGGCTCTTTCGCTTTGTCGGCTTCGGGTGAGAATCTTTTTGTTTACTCAGGTCAAGTTGCACCTACTAGTGGTAGCAGTTCTTTATGGGTGGCGGCCTTCGCGACCAACCCTTTTCTGACTTCCGGCACAGCCACAGCGAGTCTGACGTATCTCCCGTCCATTTTTACTGGTTCCAATGCTCATCTTTCTCTCGGAATCAGTGCAGGGGCGAATAACCAAAATGGAGTTTACAGCGGTGGAAGCATTAACGGGTCCGTGACTCAGATACGTGGCTCAGTTCATAATGTATCGAACTGGACAACTTTCACTTCTGCAGGCGGTCAAGCAATTCCGCCAAATGTCACGTTTACCATTACCGATGTGAGCAATCGTGCGCCAACTGGCTTGCAGCTATCTAATAATTCGTTGGTTGAAAATTCGATTGTGAATACAGTCGTCGGTTCCCTCACAACTCTTGATCCTGATGTCGGCGACTCTTTTTTGTATGCGTTGGTTGACGGAATAGGCAGCAGTGACAACAGCAAGTTCAGCATTGTGGGCAACTCGCTTCGGGCGATCCAGGCGTTCGATTTCGAAACGCAAAATCGCTTCAGTGTCCGTATTCGGAGCACGGATCAAGGTGGGCTTTGGTTTGAGCAAGCATTCGGCATCCAGTTATTCGATGAGAATGAGACGGCTCAAGCGAATCTAAGAATAGTAAGTTATAACATCGCCAGTTCTGGCAGCGGAGGTGTGCCGCGATCAGGCTTGGATACGATCCTGCACGGAATCGCCAGCGAAATGGTTGGTGGTATTGCTCGCTACATTGACTTGTTAGCACTGCAAGAAGTGGCTAGCCAAGCGACAACCAGTTCGATCGTCGCGGGAATGCTCAATTCTCGATATGGAGAAAGTATCTATTCGGCCAGCAGCCTTGATGGAGCATCGACCGGTTCGGGAACTCAAGGGATTGTTTACAACACGAAAACGCTCCAGCTTCTGGGTGAGTCTTTAGTTGGAACATCGACGACGACGGGGCAACCGAGGCAAACGGTGCGATATCATTTGCAGCCAGTCGGTGGAGTGGGAGGTTCTGACTTCTATGTTTATAACAGCCATTGGAAATCAGCCGATGACGCCGACAGTCGCAATCGACGATTACTTGAAGCGCAAGCGATTCGTGCGGATGCAGACTTGTTAGGCGAGGGCCGCAACGTCTTCTATGTTGGTGACTTTAATGTTTACACCGGTAGCGAGCTTTCATTTCAGCAAATGATTGGGGTCGGGAATGGACAAGCGTTCGATCCCCTGGATCGCGTAGGGAGTTGGAGTGACAATGTAAGCTTCGTTGATACCTTTACCCAAGCTCCTGCCGTTAATCCCCCGGGCAGTTTGACCGGAGGAGGATTAGACGATCGTTTCGATTTTCAATTGCTCAGCGGCGAGCTTTTCGATGGATCGGGCTTAGAATATCGCTCGGGAACTTATCATGCATTTGGCAATAATGGATCTGTGGCGATCAATTCTAATATCAACGATGGAACCAGTACTGCTTTGATAGGTCTCTTCGATCGTTCAGCTGTCCTAGATTTACTCACCACCGTATCGGACCATCTTCCGGTTGTTTCCGAGGTAACTTATCTAGTGGATGCGTTGATCAACCATCCTCCTGAGGGTAGTGACAAAGCGATTTTAGCCGGTGAGGGCCAGCCTTATACTTTCGCAGTATCGGATTTTGGCTTTAGCGATCCTAATGATCTCCCACCCGACAGCCTGGACGCAGTGATGGTTAGTACCCTGCCCTCCATGGGACAGTTGACGCTCAACGGTCAATTCGTGGCGGTAGGCCAAGTTATTTCTGCAAGTGATATTGGTGTCGGAAACTTTCGCTACATCCCCCCTGCGAATATATCGACTCGCGTTTCAGATAGTTTCAGTTTTCAAGTTCGCGACAATGGTGGTACCGACTTGGGTGGAGTCAATCTAGATCCAATACCCAATACAATACAAGTCGATGTTCTTCCGACTCCTGGTGTCACTGTAACGTCAAGTGGTACGACTACCTCTGAAGCGGGTGCCTCGGCGACTATCTCACTGGTGCTGGAATCGCAACCTACAGCGAATGTTTCCATTCCAATTGTCACGAGTGATAGTACGGAGGGTTCAGCCGATGTCGCGGAAGTCATCTTCACTCCGACCAATTGGTTTCAGTCGCAAAGCGTCATAATTCGCGGAGTCGACGATCTAGTTGATGATGGAGATGTTCCTTACTTCATCGACGTTAGGGCGGCTATCTCAGGAGATTTGAGTTACAACGGACTGGATCCCTCGAATGTAAGTTTGCTCAATCTCGACAACGACGATGCCTTAGTCACTAGGTTTTTTGTGGTGAACGATGGAACTCCCGATCGAACGTTCGAATATGCGGCAGACGGGAAGGCTATTAGGGATTACGGAATTGATCCTGGTAATACACAGCCCAGAGGAATTGTGGCTTCATCGAATGGTGCGACTTTGTGGGTTATCGATAGGAATCGAAATGTGTATGTCTACAGCAACAGTGGTGCAAGGTTAGGGTTATGGACTGCGGGCACCTTGCCAAGTACTGCAACCGTTGAGGGAATCGCCACGGACGGAAAGCATATTTGGATTGTCGATTCGAAAACAGATAGGATTTACTTTTACTCCGGAGCGGCAACCCGACTTTCTGGGTCTCAGGCTGCCGATACTTCCTATTTACTGGCTAGTGGAAATACGAATCCTAAAGACCTCGTCTATGGGAAAGATGCTAATGAAAATGGAATGCTTTGGGTGGTAAATGATGCTTCTACAGATAAGGTATTTCGTTATTCGGTGGATGCTGCAACTTTTCGAATCACAGCGCTCAATTCCTGGAATCTGAATTCGGGAAACAAAGTTCCCACAGGTATCACTCTAGACCCATCCGCCACGGGTGGAGACTTATGGGTGGTTGATAACGGTTCGACCAAGCAGGTTTTCAGATACACCGGTGGACGCACGGGAACGGCTCCTCAAGGAGTATCTGTTTTCCGTCTCAGTTCCGCTAACTCGAATCCACAGGGTATAGCTGACCCGCCACCCGCTGTTTCAGTAGATACTATTCTGGCAAATTGGGATTCCAGTAATCCAAATCAATCGAGTGTTAAGAACCGAAAAGCTGAAATGCCTCAAACTGCTGCGTTGGTATTCAGGGGAGAGGAGGGGCTCCGCTATCCAACGGAGATTGCCCGACTGTCAAGTGGCGCGACAGTATTGGGTTCGCGTTTGCCACAAAGCTCAGAAAGAGCGTTTGTTGAAAAGTCTCGTAATTCAGATTCTCGTCGAGATCCTATCGATCGTCCCTCGCGTGTTGCTTTGAAGTATTCCAAGGGTTCAAGCTTGTCCATCAAAAAGGCTCGAACACCATTACTCGTCGATGGCTCAGCGATCGCATGGCAATCGTCGGTGGATACATGGTTCGAGCGATTCGACCGTTAGGAATATCACATCAAAATACGATTGTTCATGATCCGGATATATGACTTCACCTACATAAATGAGAGAAAGGTCATGGAGTCGGACGACTCGTTTGCATCGCACCGCTTATCAATCTCGCTACCCATCTAATTCCGTTGCCTGACCGAGCGGTCGCATTGGATCGGAATTAGATGGG
>JBEGUT010000386.1:0-4683 GCA_041178745.1 Planctomycetota bacterium
AAATCCAATCCCACTTCATGCAATGCTTCATCACTGGAAGCAGGATCCATTTGATACGTTTTCTTGGTGGCCTTGCCGAGGCTTGAGGCTGAACCTACCGCATCGCGAAAAGGACCGTAGAAAGCAGAGGCGTACTTCGCTGCATAGGACATCAACAGTACTTCATGAAAACCGGAATCATCTAGCGCATTTCGGATCGCGCCGATTCTGCCATCCATCATGTCCGAAGGTGCGATGATCGATGCTCCAGCCTCAGACTGCACGATTGCTTGTCGACATAGAATATCAAGCGTCTGGTCGTTGACGACATAATCATCTTGCACCAGACCATCATGACCATGGGTCGTGTAAGGATCGAGCGCTACGTCGGCTACGATACCGACACTATCACCGTAAGCATCTCGTATGGCCCGCATGGCAGTGCATATCAAATTGCCAGAATTAGTCGCTTCTGCGGCATCTACACTTTTCTTTTCCGAAGGCGTCTTCGGAAAAAGTGCGATGGCTGGAATCCCCAATTCAATCGCTCGGCCAACTTCCTTGACGCACTGATCAACACTATATCGCAACACACCGGGCATCGAAGGAATCGGCTCGCGAACCTCCTGTCCCTCTCGAATAAATAAAGGCCAAATCAGATGGTCGACACTGAGAGTGTTTTCGCGAACCATCCTGCGAATCCATTCATGGCGACGATTGCGTCGCATGCGAGTGGCAGGAAACGGTCCACGTATTGGAATATTCGGCTGATTCATGATTACATTCCTTCTCCAAGCAAATCGTACCGCGAAACGGTCCTCATCGACGCTTGAAGGAATGCAGTCCCCTAGAAACAAACAACAGCGCTGCATCCAGATCGATGGTGGACTTCAATTAGGATACTCGGAAAGCGTCACGAGCACACGGTAGGATTGCCCCTTCCTGATAATCACCATCTCGACTTCCTTGTTGACCGGCATCAGACCTGCTGTCTGTAGAAGATGTCCGTCGTTTTCGATTGCCGTTCCGTCAAACTCGACCACCACATCACCATATTGCAGCCCCGCCTTGGCGGAAGGCGATTCGGGCTTAACCGCCTTAATTAACGCCCCCCGAGGCGACTGGAGTCCCAGTTGCTTGGCCTTGGCCATATCAAAAGTTCCGTCTAACTGAACTCCTAGATAGGCTCGTGGCAGCTTGCCGTTGGCAATCAACTGCTCCGCAACTAACGTCGCCATCTTGATGGGAATTGAGAAACCGATTCCCTCGTTTCCGCCAGAATTGCTTGCGATCGCCGTGTTGATGCCTATCACTTCACCACGAAGATTCAATAGAGGACCACCGCTATTACCAGGGTTGATGGCTGCATCGGTCTGAAAGAAGTCTTGAATCTCTATCTCTCGAGCACCAAGTTCAAGATTTCGTCGTCCCTTCGCACTGATGATGCCGTAAGAAACCGAATAGCTAAGCCCAAAAGGACTTCCTACCGCTAAAACAAAATCACCAATATCAACGCGATTGCTATCTCCAATACGCGCGGGCACCAAACCCTCGCTTTCAGGTAATCGCATTACGGCGATATCAGTCGATGGGTCCGACCAAATCTGCTCTGGTTGAAGCAATCGCCCATCCAAAAGATTCAGCTTGATCGAGTTCAACTGCGCCGGATGGACGACGTGTCGATTGGTTAGAACATAGTACCTGCCGCCGATGTCCAAGATGACTCCAGCGCCGGCTTCTTGAATTCGCGAAGCAGCAAACCCAGGTCCTGGTGGACTAGTCTTCGATGCTTCGATATGAACGATGCTCGGCGAAACCAACTTAACAACTCGCTTGAGCAAGCCCAATTGACGTTCAAGTAAATCCACCTCAGCCCCAAGGGCACGATACTCCGCCTCACGAGCATCTTCGATTGATGACTCTTGAGGTTGCGTATAATTAGAACTGTCGAGCGGAATTGCAATGAAGCGAGAGCCATCGCTAGTTTCTTGAGCGTAGGCGCCAGATGCGAAACTCAAGAGAACTGCCGAAAACATCAAGCATAGAATAATTAAAGGCCAACCGATCGTATTACCGCGAGCGTTGTAGAGGGCATTATTTGAATTGAAGGAACGCCCGTTTCGAGAGTTCTTGGTAGCCATTTCTCCGTTTCTCTCGACACGCATCACCAACTCCTTCGCCTACCTTAAAGGATATCTGTGGCACGATTCCATTCGTGTGCCAAGCTGTAAATCACAGCAGGCGATTAATTCAATCCTCCATGAGACATCGAGAAGAAAAGTTCTTGGCTGCAGAGTCGACGGTAGGTCGATGTCAGCACACTTTCACCCCGATGATCCTCTACTGAAATTCGGCAGGAGAGCTAAGTGAGTTAAAGAAACTCAGGAGGTGGAATCAAGAGAGAAAGAACGCCGGGAGGAGCAAACCGATTGTTCGGAATGTGCGATGCCCGGCTCTTTGTATCGGTAATACGAAATTAATCGAGTGATACGCGACTTTCAGAACGACCGTATCCCCACTGGCTACCAGATCGCTTTTCGCTTTCTCGCTGACACTCGATACACATGGTCACAAATGGCAAGGCTTGCAGACGGCTTAGTGGGATTGCTTTTTCGCACGCCTCGCAAACCCCATAATTACCGCTCTTCATTCGATCGAGGGCCTGATCGATTTGAGACAGCTCTCGCGTTTCCACTTCCACCAACTGCGAACTGATTTCGTCATTGGCGTTATCGAGAGCAGCATCGAAAACATCGCTGTATGCTTCGTTTTTTAGTTCGTTCAGCAAGCTTAAATCACCCATCAATGCCGCACGCAGTGCTTCACGACGTCCAATAAGTACCTGCCGAAGTTTGCTTAGGGCTTCTTTCCGAGCCATCGCTACACCTTTTTTCTAATTTGAGGCACCCCTAAAAGAGCTAGCCCCGATTCACATGACGGCTCGAAAAACCAAAAAACCCCTCACGTAAGATACCTCTGAGGGTGTATTTTATGGCTGTATTCAATCCATCGGGCATGCAACTATAGTACGCCTGAGAGGCGGAGGAGGTTTGCGACATAAAGTGATAAACAAATTTTTACCTTTTTTAGGCGTTTTTTAAGGGAGTCGTGATCTCCCTAGTTGTCAACCGTCTCAAAGACACCTGGGATAACTTGCCCAAATTAACGCTAAGGGAATTCACGAATCTCAAAGCCGTTGAAATCCGTAACTCCCCAACCCTCGCAGGAACCTTCGACTATTTTCTAGGGGTTCAAGCGGTCGATCTTCTTGTAGATGCCGATAGGAGACCGAAGCAGGGTATTGCGCGAACCCTTGTAGGAAGCATGCAAACTTGTAAGCACCTTCCCAGATTGCAAAGAAGTGAACGGCTGGTCTATGCCCAACGAGACAAACGTATTCAATAGCCCGTCTGCTCCCCTCGCTTTGGGAGTCCAATCTAAACCGTTGGGCGTTATTTCACTGCTCAACGATTCCGGGGAAGTTGCTCGCAGATGGCGGCTACAGCAGCCCAAATGCACGATTGGCTCGGATCGACAGGCGACCATTTGGGTTGATGACCCAGCGCTTTCAGCCTTCCACGCGTTGTTGGTTTTCGGTGCCGGTCAGACTATTGTGAAATGTTTTTCGACCGGTGTTCGTCTCAATGGCAATCCGATTCGCGAAGCTTCGCTTCAGTTGCACGATCGCTTGGAGATTGGAGCATTAACGTTTTTAGTAGAAGCGATCCCCGTCCCATCAACAAGCAAGATAACGACTCCAGAATCCGCACCAATTGCTCGAGCAGTCGACTCTGCCCAACTTTCATCAAACTCGACAACAACTATCTCTCCATCTAACCAATCGCAATCGTCGAACGTATCCGCAATATCATCTGTTCTTGAGAGGCAAGTCGCTCCAGGCGGAGTTGTGAAACTTGAAGGTCAGGTCGAAACACTTCTTCAACGTCTTGCGGATATCGATTCGAAAATCTCTTACACATCCGCTGCACAGAAACAGGACTTCATGCTGCAGTGTGACTCTTTGCGAAGCGAATCGAAACAACTTCGCCAAGCACTAACCGAGGACTTGGTTCAGCACATCAGGAGGCTGAGCGAAGATCTTGATCGCCGCCTAGAAACCCGCGATGCTCAATCAAACAGTCGCCTTAATCAAGTCACTGCAGAGTTCCAACGATTCCAGTCAACCATCGAGAATCGTATAGAGCAACTTCAGTCTCGCGGTGAAAGTCAGGTTCAAAATCTGCAAGCGAACCTCGGAGACCTAGCAGCGATTGTTGAGTCGCAACAACCATTCGATATTCAAAATCTAGAGCGCCGTCTGAATATTCTTGAGGTGGCGATACAAGACCTGCGGACCGCGATGGAAAGCCGCGAGCGAACGCCGCTCCCCAATTCAAGCTCTGTTCTGCCCAAGCCGTTAACAGAGCCATTCCGTAGCGATGGCACGCATCCACATCCATCACGACGCGCTTACGGATCGTCTTCTTCGAATGCCACAGAAACAACGAGTCGAGATGGCGCTATTTCGCCAACCTCAAATTCCTACGCGGCGGGCTTCCATACAAATGTCGAAGCTGAAGATGAAGCGATCATCCACCATGTCGATAACGATGCCTCTTCCTTTGACCACACAGGCTACTCGAATCACCAGGAATATCCGCCAAGCAACGAAGCATTGGAGGATCTTTCGAACTTCGAATCTGT
>JBEGUT010000387.1:0-4674 GCA_041178745.1 Planctomycetota bacterium
ACATCGCTTGACTTGGCTTCGCCTAATCCCTAAGCAACCCCTGCCCGAAAACGCGCACGGCGTCAGGTGCCTAATTTTTAGGCATCTCCAGAAAATCTATTTACCAAGTGTCCAACTAAGATGCTCGCATTTTTTCTGAAAAATCCCAAAAAGAGCTCAAGATGCTGCTCTACCTTGCCAGTTTCCACCAACCTTGTCAGACTCTGCTAAACGAAATGTGGAAAAACAAAACGAGCCTTAACACCGCTCCAACTCAAAGGATGTAAATAGCGATTGAAGAATTGAGCCTCTCCTAGAAAGAAGAGGTTAATTGCTAGCATCGCTTGTAAACTGCTAGCAATTGATGATCAGCTTTAACCTCTATTGGGATTTGATATCAACCCTGCTTCGAATTCATAGGAGACCTGGAGCTTCAGGCTAGACCTGATATCCATTACCCTCCATGGGATCACTGCATGGCGGAAAATTACCCCGGTAGTCGGCTCAATTTGTGTTTCAATAATTTACTTAGCGGATGCAGGTTCGAAGCGAACTGGATTTGATTGTCGTTGCCAACCTTGAAGGAGCAGTAATGAGTGACCTACCTGAGCCACCAGTTGTCCCCACAGTGAAGGTGGACTGGTATCGATCACTAACGGGTTGGTACCCACTGATGAGAACCCTACCTCTTGCCTGGAGAAGCACTTGGCTGATTCCGGCTCTTTTAGGCTTCTATCTTACAACGCACGCTTGGCAGTTGGCTTCATTCATTTTCTCGGAACCAACTCAGGAATGGGGCCCAATGGGGCTACCATCGCCCCGCACTTTTAACCTCTTCCAATCAGGCTATCTTGGCATTTGGCTTCAGTGGCTCACGCCCTTCGCCTTATCGCCCGACACTGCTACTGCGGCAGAAAGCTTATGGTCCTGGCAGCAGGCAGCTACGATCACTTTCGGATCCGTGGTTAGCGTGCTGATCTGGAGTGCTATCGGAGGGTGGATTACCCGCAGATCTGTGGTCGAATTGGCTACACGCTCGACGGAAGATTGGGGCACCACATTGAAACTGCTTCGCGCAAGATGGTTTTCCTTTGTACTAGCTCTTGTAAGCCCCTTGATGATCGTTGTCGTTCTCCTCGCGATCGTTTGGACGATTGGACTTCTCGGGAGACTTGGAACTCCTGGTTTCTGGATCTCCTCGATCCTGATGATTCCCGTTCTCCTATTTCTCTTTCCTATAACCCGCGTATTAATCAATTGGGCAGGTGGACTCCCACTAATCTTTGCCGGCGTCGCGACCGAGAAGAACGCCGATGGATTCGAAGGATTCTCACGCGGCTTTGCCTATATCTCCCAGGCACCAGTCCCCATGATTTTGGGCGTTTTAGCGGTTCAAGCGATCAGCGTTGCTGGCGAAACTATCATCTACTACGGTTTTTCGGTCGCCTGGGACTTTTTCTCTGGGGCTTATTTTTGGGGTATTGGCCAAGCCAATACAAGCCAATACTTCGCTGACAACTATCCTATGTGGGCCGACTTTGGAGCGACGCTCCCCTACGCCCTCTCCAGAGCGTTTTCCTACAGCTACTTCTTTACCGCTTCGGCAGCCCTCTATTTGATTCTCCGCCAAACCGTGGATCAAACCGACATCGATAACATCGACCTGTTGGAATCAGACCCAGCCAAACCACTTCCAGAGATTGCTCAACAACCTCAGCCAGCCTCAACAGAAGGTTAACGATTCGGCCCCTTGATTCTACGCTCGCGAGAAATCAATGCAGATTTTTTTGAATCGGTAGAATTCCCTCGCTGCTCATCAAGAATTTCTCCGAACTCACGGAGAGTGGAGCACTAGGAACAGGCAGTTGCCTGAGACACTGCCGGAGAGATCGCACCCGACATAGGGCTAGCATCCCTATCGTTACTCAGTGATCCTGACTTCTGCTTGCAATAAGCCTTGCGATGATACATTCCCAAATCAGCTCTCTTAACCATCTTCGCTGTGCACTATCCGAGGAAGACTGCGGAAGAGCGAACCCTGTGGCAACACCGACTCTCACCATCGCTTCACCAACATCGTTTTTTTCGTTCAGCGTCCTTCGATCTGATCGCATACCTTCAACGCCTCAGATTCGATAAACGTTGGCTCAATAGCAACTCTAAACTCGTTGCCCCCTGACTCCCATTACCAACTGCCTCTTCCCAGTACAGCTTGGAAGCAACCCGTAAATTCGTTACGACCATTCCACTTGATATTGGGCGAGCCTATTCTTGTCTCGTACTTTCTACTCGACGGCTCCAGGCTCAGCTTCGGACAAGTCTCGATGCGTAATGCAAGATGATGCCCGCTGCGACCGAAACATTTAACGAATCAGTCCCAAGCTGCATCTCGATCCGTAACCGCACGTCGGATTCATTCTGAATACTCCGCGGCAGACCATGTCCTTCATTGCCAAGCAATACTAATCTTCGCGGTTGCCAGAGAACTTCCTGCAACCCAACAGAATCATCGGCCAAACAAGCAGAGATGACTTGCACCTGATGACGCTGGCGCACTTGCCCAATCACTTCTTCAATTCGTTCCGCCCCCAGTAGCCTTAATTTTAACGAATTACCCATAGAAGTTCGCAACACACGTCGCGAATAGGGATCGCAACAGTCCGGTCCCACCAGTACTGTATCGATACCAAGCCCACAACAAGTGCGAAGGATACTGCCAAAATTCTCCGGATCTTGAACTCCCACAACACCTCCCCACAGAAACTCCTGCGGCCAAGCTGTATGGTCATTGAGCCACTGAATTGGCGACGACAAATTTTTGCGATGGGCGCAGGCTAACACACCTCGATGAAAGTTAAATCCTACAAGCTCCGAAAACTGCTCATTAGGCAAGACGTAAATCGCCCCGGAATGCTTCCACTTGGCTTGCACCTGTTCTAAATATTTCGGCGCGCACAATACCGATTCGGTGAGGAAACTACTTTCCAGTAATCGCTCTACGACACTCCATCCTTCAGCAATAAATCGCTGGCTGAAGTGCGTTAAATTCCTGTGTCGCAAATCGCGGTAAGGCTCTAAACGAGGGTCATCTAATTGGTTGACTGGAAAGATTTCGTGCATGTTTTTTAGGTCGCGTGCTAACCCCCGATAGTTCACTGTTTAGGTCGCATGATAATATGAAGCGGCAGGCATGTGTACCTCCGTAATAAGCTGACTGCTATAACGGATGCAAGATGATCGGCTGAAAATTGACTGCTAAAGATCCAACTCTTCAGGAGTATTTCGTATGGGCCAGCGCAGACGTATTGGTATCTTGACCGGAGGTGGTGACTGTCCTGGCCTCAATGCGGTGATCCGCGGTGTTGTCAAAACTTCTTTGCACTTGGGATACGAGGTACTCGGCTTCCTTCGAGGATTTGAAGGCTTGGCAGATCCTGCCGAATATAAACTCCTGACCGCAGAGAATACTTCCGGCATTCTAATTCAAGGAGGAACCATACTCGGCTCCACCAACAAGGGACGCTTCAATGCAACGCGAGGCGAAGATCAGCGAGTCCACCTAGCCCCGGACTTAATCGAATCGGTTCAGCGCAGCTTTGACAAACTAGAACTCGACGGATTAATTTGCGTCGGTGGAGATGGATCACTGACCATCGCCCAGAGATTATTCGAAGCAGGCTTACCAGTTGTAGGAGTTCCCAAAACTATCGACAACGATTTGTCTTGTACCGACTTTAGCTTCGGATTTTTCAGCGCCGTGGCATGCGCTACCGATGCACTTGATCGACTACACTCTACTGCGGCAAGCCATGAAAGAACCATGGTTCTCGAAGTCATGGGCCGCCACGCAGGTTGGATCGCGCTCTATGCGGGAATCGCCGGCGGCGCCGATGTAATTCTCATTCCAGAAATCGATTGGAAGCTAGAAAATGTCTCTGCCAAAATTCTCCACCGCCGCGAGATGGGCAAAAAGTTTACCCTGATCGTCGTTGCAGAAGGAGCGAAGTTACCGGGAGGCAAACTTGTCAAACAGGAATCGGAAAGCGAGTTTAAGCAAGCACGACTCGGTGGCATCGGCAACTTCATTACCGAGGAATTGCAAAGCCATATGCAAATCGAAACACGCTGCGTTGTCCTAGGTCACCTACAACGAGGCGGAGCACCAACAACCTTCGACAGAGCACTGGCGACTCAATACGGAACTCACGCTGTACGACTCATTGAGGAAGGGAGGTTTGGAGAAATGGTCTGCTATGACGCTCCAGAAATCCGTAGCGTCCCGATCCTCCAAGCGATTGGCAAACTCGGTCGAGTCGATCCTCAAAGCTCGATTGTCATCGCAGCCAAAGCGATGGGCGTTAGCTTCGGTGATACACCTGGCTACAGCAATCCGTTTATCGATTCTAGAATTTCGGATGCACCCGCCGCTTCTAAGTACAACATCCCTTTAGCCATGCTTCCTAAATTCGACTACGATGACGACGACATGTAGCCCTGAAAGAAGGTAGGTCAACTCATCTTTCGATGAATTGTATCGTTCTCTATTAAGGGTTCTCTGCACTTAGCAGTTCGCGTTGATAAACTGCCAGAACAGCCTCAAATGTTTCAGGCTGGATTTTATAATCCGGCGCTGTATGCGTAAACTTCTTGCAATGTTCTGATAGTAAGCGATATAGGAAACGGAACAGATGTCGA
>JBEGUT010000388.1:0-4672 GCA_041178745.1 Planctomycetota bacterium
TCGTCAGATGCGTCGTTATCATGTACCTCGTTTGGCATTCATCAACAAGATGGATCGAACGGGTGCTGACGCTCGTCGCGTTGTTGCACAGATGCGAGAAAAGCTTAACACGGATGCGATTCTGGTTCAGTTGCCTATCGGCGCGGGCGAAACGTTTGCAGGCGTCATCGATTTGATCAAGATGAAGTCCTACAATTTTGAGGGACGTGACGGTGAGCATGTCAAAGAAGTAGACATTCCAGCTAATATGGTGGAAGAGGCCAAGACCTATCGCAATGCGATGCTGGAAAGTTTGGCGATGTACAACGATGAGTTGATGGAGAAATTGCTGGGTGGCGAAGATGTCAGCGAAGATCTGATTCACAAAGTGATTCGCCAAGCGACTCAGCAGCAGGGTGTTACACCCGTATTTGTTGGCTCGGCCTACAAAAACAAGGGTGTGCAGTTGTTGTTGGATGCCGTTTGTCGTTACCTACCTTCGCCGCTGGATCGCGGGATTTCGGCGAAGAAAGTGGGGGACGAAACCCAGAAGATCGAACTCAAGCCGGATCCAGAAGCTCCGATGGTCGGAATGGCGTTCAAAATTGTGGAAGATCCCTTCGGTCAGTTGACCTTTATGCGAATTTATCAAGGTCGTATTCAGAAGGGCGAAATGTACGTCAATCAGCGTACGGGCCGCAAAGAGCGATTCAGCCGTATCGTTCGTATGCATGCGGATAAGCGCGAGGAAGTCGATGTTGCTGAAGCGGGTGATATCGTTGCCATCATGGGCATCGATTGCGCTACCGGGGAAACCTATTCCAACGAACGCGATTACTGCACTTTGGAATCGATGTTTGTTCCTGAACCGGTTATCAAGGTTGCTGTTACGCCTGCTAGTCGCGCGGATGCCGACAAGATGGGCAAGGCATTAGCTCGATTCCGCAAAGAAGATCCTACGTTCCGTGTTTTCAATGATGAAGAAACGAGCGAGACGATTATTTGCGGAATGGGTGAATTGCACTTGGACATCTACGTCGAACGTATGCGTCGCGAGTACAAAGTTGAAGTTCAAGTGGGTGCTCCGAAGGTTAGTTACCGCGAGGCGCCTAGTGAGAAAGTCGACTTCGATTACAAGCACAAGAAGCAGACCGGTGGTTCGGGTCAGTTCGCTCATATCAAAGGTTCGCTATCGCCGATTCCTTCAGAAGGGGAATCCGCGTTCGAATTCGAAGAGCACATTGTGGGTGGTCGAATTCCGAAGCAGTATGTTCCACCTGTGGAAAAAGGTTTCCGAGATTCGTTGGCCAAAGGACCTTTGGCTGAGTTCCCGGTTGTGGGAGTTCGCATCGATTTGAACGACGGTAGCTATCACGATGTGGACAGCTCGGAACGAGCGTTTTACATCTGTGCTTGCGACTGCTTCCGACAAACGATGAAGGAAGCCAAGCCTGTGTTGCTTGAGCCGATTATGAAGGTTGAAATCGAGTGCCCTGAAAATTTCAACGGTTCGGTAGTAGGTGACGTTATCAGCCGTCGCGGTATCATCACTGCGACCGATGCTCGAGACGGTATTTCGTACATCACCGCGGAATTGCCTCTTGCCGAAACGTTTGGTTATTCGACCGACTTGCGTAGTATGACGCAAGGTCGAGGAACCTTTACGATGGAATTGGCGACCTATCGCAAGACGCCAACCAACGTCCAGGAAGAAATCATCACAGAGAAGAGACGTCAATTGGCCGCTTCCAAGTAGTCCGTTTGATTTGGTAGAGAGCCAGAAAGCTTCTGGAAAACCAGGGGCTTCAGTTGTCATTGATCTAAACAAGAACCGCACTTTGGAGAAATCTGAAGTGCGGTTTTTTTATACAATGATCCTATCCCTGCATGATGCATAGAATGGTCGCATGGAGCTCTGTAAGGAATCTTGGCATTACCGTTGGCTGAGAGTGTAGAGAAGTGTTTAAGGTGCAAAAGGAGGATCAATGGCGCGATCGAGAAGTCACACGTCAAGTCTTCCGCCGCCTCCTGCGTCGATTGCTGTGCAGGGTTCGCAGACTCCGGTAGAGACTCAAAGAGAGCGGCAGCAGTGGTATCGATTGTGGTGGCGATTAGCCAATCGAGTTCCATTGCGGCGGACAGATGTGTCGCTCGGTGGGCAGGCTCAATTTCCATGGACAGAGGTCGTTTCACCCGAAGATGTGCTTGAGGAGTCCGTTGCGAGACGCGATTTGTCGGCTGCCGAAGCGGATCCATTCTGGGCAACTCTCTGGCGCGCTTATCGCGGCTTAGTCCAGTATCTTTGTCAGATGCCTTTGCAAGGAATGCGTATTTTGGAAGTCGGCTGTGGGCAGGGTGCTATGGGAATTGCCGTGGCGCTGCATGGAGCTGAGGTCACATTGAGCGATTCGGTGAGCAATGCCTTGTTGGTTGCACGGATCCATGCATGGCCGGTAAGGCATCGGATTCGCGTTAGGCGATTGAGGTGGGGGATCGATCGTTGCGAGGGTGAGCGATTTCCGATTATCGCGGGATCGGATGTGCTTTATGAACCTCTGGCTTGGGACGATTTGATGAGGACTGCTGAGGAGCATTTGGAACCCGATGGACAACTTCTTTTTAGCGAACCACCACGCTATACGGGCGAGCGATTTGTTCCTTGGATGACGGATCGAGGTTGGGATGTACGGGTTATATGGATTGATCTGAAGGATGGGTTACCATTGATAAGAATATTCATTTGCCGAAGAGCAAAGTGATTTCATTCTGAATCGATTCACGGCTCCAGGACATGCCTGGTTAGCCAAAGTTCAGGTCTAGG
Organism: Planctomycetota bacterium; assembly: GCA_041178745.1. GTDB lineage: Bacteria > Planctomycetota > Planctomycetia > Pirellulales > Pirellulaceae > JAFLCP01. The sequence goes on from JBEGUT010000388.1 coordinate 2,801, forward strand.
GGCGTAGTGCTGGGGGGCTTGCTAGGTGGTTTATGGTCAGAAATTGAAAGTCGAGGTCAGGTTGTAAGGTACTCAAGGCGAGCGAGTCATTTTTCATGAAAGAAAAGTATGACTTGTAGTGGATTATTAAGGTAACCTTGGCGTGGAGGACGTGTAGCCTGATATGTTTCTTAAAGACCCTTCTAGTCTTACCGATAAGTCTGATCGCCGAACTACCCTGCGCGTAGGTGTAGTGGATAGTAATCCTTCGTTTCGCCGGTTGCTACGCAGCGAGTTGGAGGGTTTAGACGGATTCAGTGTTCGCGAATTTGAAAACCTGCAGGAACTCTTGTCGTCGGAGGGCTTTGATTCCTCAAATTATGTCTGTTGCTTGATTGATGATATGTTCCTGGCGGAGGCTACGGAGGAGCAAAGAAATCAATTGGTCGGCTCGAGGATTCCGCTGGTGGGCTTAGGAGATGGAGTTTGGATGGACGCTGAGGGTGGCTGCCGTACTTGGATGGAGTTGCCAAATCGGATCGAGAATATTGAGCGTGAGAGTCCCGCTAGTCTATTTCGAATCGCTCGGTTTGTAGAGCGAATCAGGGACAACAGTAAATACAGTGTACTGCTGCTTAGTCCGGAAACAACTTCTCGTGCGAACGTCGCTGCGTTATTGAGTTGTTATCGTTTGAAGGTATTGTCGGCGAGCAATTTAGGGGAAGCGCTTCGGTTGCTGGACGAACAGCGTGAAGTTCGATTGGTGGTTGTAGGGTCTCACCTAGCCGGGATATCTGGTGAGGAGATGATTCGATGTTTACGATCTACTCATGACTTTAAGAGTTTGGCGATTATGGGACTCGCCGAGAACGGAGATCGCGCCTCGTCGTTAGGGCTACTTAGAAGTGGAGCCAACGACTGCTTGACCGCTCCGTTTTCGAGTAACGAGTTTTTCTATCGCATGATGAACTTGGTGGGATCGATTGAAACGATTGATAAATTGATCAGCGCAGCGACTCGAGATCACCTCACCAATCTTTACAATCGTCGGTACTTGTTCGATATGGGTGGGAAGTATTTTGCAAGTTCACAGCGCGGTCAAATCGAATTGTCTGTGGCGATGATCGATATCGATCACTTCAAGATTATCAATGATACATACGGTCATGAAGCAGGCAACGCGGTTCTCACAAAAGTTGCCGAGATCCTTTCACAGCGATTCAGGAAAACGGACATTGTAGCCCGAGTCGGGGGCGAGGAGTTCGTTGTCCTAATGGTCAACATGAGTAGCGAAGGGATTGTGGAATGTTTTGAGGGATTGAGGGCGAAAATCGCTGCCACTGAATTTGTGTTTGATAATAAGGCAGTTAAAGTAACAGCGAGTTTCGGTCTGGTTATGCAACGTGCCGAGTCATTGGGCGAGTTGCTCAATGAAGCGGACAAAATGCTTTATTTGGCAAAGTCTCGGGGCAGGAATCGAGTTGAGATGGAACAAACAATTATTGATCCTCGATTGCCCATTCAAAAGAGACGATTGTAACCATTGAGTGCAGCAACACGATATGCTTCCGCCATGGTTGGATAGTTGAATGTCGTGTTGAAGAAGTATTCAAGAGTATTGTTTTTTCCGGGCTGGTTCATGATCGCCTGCCCGATGTGAATAATCTCAGCTGCATTGGGTCCGAAGCAATGTACGCCGAGAATCTCGAGCGACTCACGATGGAATAGAATCTTGAGCATACCTATAGCGCGACCTGTGATTTGGGCGCGAGCCAACGATTTAAATTGAGAATGACCAACTTCGTAGGGTATTTTCGCCTCTGTTAGCTCTCGCTCCGTCTTTCCGATGGAGCTTATTTCAGGGCTTGTGTAGATACCGGTTGGAACATTCTG
>JBEGUT010000389.1:0-4672 GCA_041178745.1 Planctomycetota bacterium
GTGAAGTAGAGTGGGTTTTGCTAGTGGAGTGCTAATGGGTGATGACTTTCGGCACACGCCCTACACATGCGACCCTGCAATCACTTAGTCATGGTCTTGCTCAGGCTCGGACCAAACGCGCGCATTGCCGCTTTCATCGAAGCCGACGTGGATCACATTCGGATTACAGCAAACGGGGCAATCCTCTACGTACGTTTGCGAACTCCCTTCGCTCAAATCGAGCGGAATAACAATTTCTTCACCACACGAGTCGCACACATAAACTGCCTCGGCTTCCGAACTTGTCGAACGATTTGAGGCTTCATGAAGTTCATCGTTATCTCGATCTTCCAGCCACGGGAGTACTCTACCTGTACCCAAAATTTCACAAGCCCACAGCATCACAGCTAATGAATTCGAGTCGGCGAGTCGGTGATCGCTACCAACTTCGATCAACGCATCTTCTGGCAATTCGCTATTACTGATAAGCTCTTCGGAGTTCTCAAAGGGAATGATGTCATCTTGCCGCGAGTGTAAGACGATCGTGTTCGATTTCGTCTTCGAGAAATTGCCCCAGCGTTTCCAGGCAGGACAAAGCAAAACGAGTGGTGTATCACCGGAGTTGATGTTCAGCGCTACCGCTCCACCGCGCGAGGAACCGACGACCACATCAGGTTGATGCAGATCATATTGCTGCTGCGCCGTCGACACTGCAATTTGAAAATCGTTGTCATCAAGTTTCGGATTGATGACCCTATGTCCGTGACTGATCAAGTAAGTTGGCTTCACGCCTCCAGGTACTGAACCCCACCCATGTAGAAATAATATTTTCACAACGTCCCTGACTTTAATTCAAAGATAAAAAAAGAGATCTTTGCCGTATTGTAGTATGCGCGCCAAATGTAACCTAGGAATTGGTCAAACTTGCTTCGAGTATGATTGGCAAGAGAAAACGAATACGGGATCAGGAATGTTGTAGCACAGGTTTCGGGCGCTTCGGAATTATGCCGATCGAAAGTGCAGCATTTACTTGTTACGATAGGCTGCGATCAAGGGTAAAGTTAAGCCGTACTCGCGATCGGCCAAACGTTAATCGTATTCATTTAGAAAAGTGGAATTTCGCAAAATGATCAACCGAAGAAGCTTTGTCATAAGCAGTGGCGCTGCGATGATTGCCTCATTGACCCTATGCCGATCGGTCAATTCGCAATCGCCGCAGCCTGCACCACTGGATGTGATCGATTGCCATACGCATTTTTATGATCCCACGCGACCACAGGGTGTGCCTTGGCCCGCTCAAGGAACCAAGCTCTATCGGACCGTGCTACCCGAGCATTTGCGATCCCTGAAGCAATATCATCCAGTGACAGGTACGGTGATTGTTGAAGCAAGTTCTTGGGTAGAAGATAACGCATGGTTGCTTGAATTGGCCAAAGAGGATCCCTTTATCGTTGGCATCGTCGGTAGGCTTGATCCGGAATCGGCGGATTTTGCAAAGCAGGTGGAGCGATTCAGCGAAAATGAGTTGTTTCGTGGAATTCGAATTTCTGCGCAGCAATTGCAAAAGCTTGAATCACAAAGCGAATTAATCAAACTCAGTCCGCTGGCAAAGCAAGGACTAGCGCTCGACGTTAATGGTGGCCCAGATACGCCTGCTGTAATCGCTAAGGCAGCCAAGCGGTTACCGGATTTAAGGTTTGTCCTGAATCATATCGGTAATGTCGAGGTCAGCGCTTCACCTCCGCCGAGCGAATGGCGAAAAGGTATCGAGCAAGCGGCGGCTAATACGAACGTCTATTGCAAGATTTCAGCGCTCGTCGAAGGTGCAGCGCGAAATGGTCGAACAGCACCGGATGATGTTGAATTCTACAGGCCTTACATCGATGTTGTTTGGAATGCTTTTGGAGAGGATCGAGTGATCTTTGGAAGCAACTGGCCCGTGTCCGAGTCGGCTGCCGATTATTACAAGCTGCAAAAAATTATCTCTCTTTATGTGGCTGATAAAGGTGACCAGTCAACAAGAAAGTTTTTCTCTCGCAATGCCTCAACCGCTTACCGTTGGATTGACCGTCCGGGGCGAATTGGTTGAAGGTTGTAACGAACCTAATCATCATTCCAGGTGTTGTCTAAAGCTGGTGATTATTTGACATTCTTTGTGGGCATCTTCGCCCCTATTTCTTTGCGCCAGGCAATCATACGATCATGGAGTTCTTTGGTCTTCTCCGGCATCTTTTGGACCAAGTTATTTTGTTCGCCAAGATCCTCTTTGAGGTTATACAATTCGAGCCGTCCATCTTCAAAGAATTCCATCAGCTTCCAGTCGCCTGATACAATGGTACCTACAGGTGTAGTTCGCCACTGGTCTTTGCCTGCACCAAGATAGCCTGGGAAATGTTGATAGATGGCATCGCGTTGTAATTTGGCTTCTGGTTGCTTAAAGAGAGTTACAAGGCTCTCTCCATCAAGTGTTTGGGTGGGTTTTGGTGCGCCAGCGATTTCAAGCAGCGTAGGAAAGATATCGACATGGATGGCTGGTTCATTGCAGATGGAGCCAGGTTGAGTAATACCGGGCCAGCGTACAATAAATGGATCGCGCGTACCACCTTCATATAAACTACCTTTGCCACTTCGCAAGGGTTTGTTATCCGTGACTCCACCTGCATTTTCGATTCCTTCTGCCTTATAACCGCCAACGCCACCGTTATCGCTAGAGAAAAATACCACGGTGTTATCAGCGATATTGAGTTCCTCGAGTAGATCAAGGATTTTCCCGACGCTCTCATCGACACTGGCGATCATCGCTGCATAGGTTGGGTCTTTGTGTCCACCGACAGGTGCTTTCTTTTCGAAATGCTTGATCCATTCTTTTTTAGCTTGGTGAGGGGCATGCACACCGAAATGAGGTAAGTAAAGAAAGAAGGGACCTTGCTTGTTTTGGCGAATGAAGCTGATGGCATTGTCGGTAAGGAAGTCAGCGAGATAGGTTCCAGGTGGGTAGTCGACTTTTGGGTTCGTTTCGAAGTCGAAATGCTTTCCGTCAGCGATAATCGCTTGATCGAAACCACGTGCCGAGGGATGGAATTTAGCTTTCTCTCCTAGATGCCATTTTCCAAACATCGCGGTTGCATAACCGGCAGCTTTGAGTTGATCAGCAATGGTTTTTCGATCGAGAGGGAGTTGGGTAACGTTGTCGACCGGCCGAAGCGAACGACTCTTCCAGTCGAAGCGATCGATGCCACCAACGGTGTAGACACCCGTCCGAGGGCCATATTGTCCGGTCATTAGAGCGGCACGTGTGGGCTGACAGTTTTGGCAATTGTGGTACGCAGTAAGTTTTAATCCACCGTTTGCAAGGCGATCGATATTCGGCGTTTCGTAATACTGACTGCCGTAGGTGGCGGTGTCGGTCCAGCCTAAGTCGTCGGCCAAGATATAGATGATGTTTGGCTTAGTGGGATTCTCTTCGCCAAGGATCGCGGTTGCAGGAAGAAAGCTGACGAGGAAGATCAGGATTAAAAAAAGTCGTGCGCCGTGGAGAGTCATTGCGGAGAGATCCTGGTCTGAGCAAGCGGAATGGTTTTTAAGACGAACTTTCGCCACAATAGCGATCTTAGCAGAACCAACAGAGCTGGTGGTATCAGAAAAATCGAAATGGAATCAATGAGATGTTTCAGCTTAACAGTTTAATCAGGCCAATAGTTGCTGCCATCGTACTGACAGGGCCAAACTTATTTTGCTCGTTATTTGCTCAAGAAGCAAAGCCTCCGCAAAAACCTGATTTTCCTGTGGTCGACTCCTCCTTGCTGCCGACGGGTGAAATAATTCGACCTGCCGGGAAGGTAATCGCTTACGCAGGTCGTCCGGTTGAATTATCGCTCGCGCCGGCGCGAGACAGATTGGTGGTGAAGGATAAACGTACCATCGAGGTGATTGATACGGAATCGTGGAAGACCGTTCAATCGATTCCTCTTCCCGATGGTTCCTCAATGACGGGTAATCGAGTTTCAGGCTCGGGCAAAGTTTACGTTACGAATGCGAAAAACAAGTTGCTGATACTCAAGCCTACGGAGGACAAAAAATATGAAGTGTTAAGTACGCTCGAATTTCCGAAAGATGCTTATCCTTGCGGATTGGCTATCGACCGTTCGGAATCCAAAGCGGTTGTATGCCTTTCGAAGAGAAATAGCCTCGCCATTGTCGACTTGATGACACAGAAAATAACGGTGGAGATACCGGTGGGAGTCGCTCCATTCGATGTTGTTTTTAGCGAAGATGAGCAGCGGATTGTTGTTTCTAATTTCGGAGGATCGAAACCTGGGGAAGGCGAATTGACGGCTAAAAGCGCAGGAACCGAAGTTCTTGTGGATGAGCGAGGTGTTGCGAAAACGGGAAGCGTGAGCGTTGTCGAGATCGCTTCACAAAAAGTAATGCAGACGATACCAGTTGGGCTGCAGCCTTCCACGCTGGTACGGTTTGGTGAGAGAGTCGTTGTGTGTAACACCAACCAGGATTCGCTCAGCTTGATCGACCTGAGGGATTACACCACAAAAGAAGTTGTCGTTAAGCCCGAGGCCTATTATCCATTTGGTTCTATGCCTAACGGCTTGGCAATCACTCCAGATGCTAAGTGGTTATTTGTATCGTTAGCTGGCAATAACGCAGTAGCCGTGATGGATCTAAGTGGTGACTTGCC
>JBEGUT010000390.1:0-4666 GCA_041178745.1 Planctomycetota bacterium
ATGCCTTGGAAGGTTCTACTTCTTGGGCGGATAAAACAGCTGCGAGATTTGGCAATCTTCAAGGTATGCTCGATCAAGCAGGAGTAACGCTTAGACCCGGAAAGTTCATGTTGATCTGTTTGGCGAGTGGGTTATTGGTGACCATTCTGTTTTGTGTTTTGCCATTCACCAGGGTTTTCGCCATCTTCGGAATTCCGCTCGGAGCTATGCTGCCAATTTTTTGGCTAAAGATGGTTCGTGCGAAAAGATTGGCGAAATTTAGTGCTCAACTGCCGGAGGCGTTGGATTTGCTCAGCAGATCCTTGCGTAGCGGTTACAGCTTAGGTGCAGGGATCGGTTTGGTTGCCGAGGAGTTACCATCCCCCTTGGGGCCAGAGTTCGGTAGAGCTTTCGAAGAGCAGAACTTTGGTGTTCCGCTGGAAGAGACATTAGATACGATGACTCAGCGAGTTCCAAACTTGGACTTGCGGTTCTTCGCCACGGCGGTTGCGCTTCAACGTCAAACCGGCGGTGATTTGGCAGAAATACTCGACAAATTATCAAAGCTGATTCGCGAACGGTTCAAGTTAGCAGGAACGGTTCAAGCATTGACGGGAGAAGGTCGCCTTTCAGGTATCGTGTTGCTGGCGCTGGCACCCGGATTGTTCTGTGTGATGTACTTCCTTAACCGGGAATACACGATGATTCTGATCGATGACAGCACAGGTCGTAAGCTGATGGCAGGTACTTTGGTTCTTCAATTTCTAGGCGCGATGTGGATTAAGAAGATCATCAACGTACAAGTTTAGGAATCGGTGAAGCTCATGAATTCAACTCAATTTATTATCATGGCTACCGCCTTTATTGGCGTTGCTTCCTTAGCGTGGTGGATTTTGCAATTCTTTAGTAGGGAAAGCTCAGGCTACGACCAGAGATTAAAAAATTTCGAAGTAGATATTCGTAATCGAACAGGTCGTACTCTTGCGAAAAAGACTCGAGTCGAACAGCTTTTGCAGTTGCTTGAGGAGAAGTCTGATAAGTTGTCAAAGCCTCTCCAGCCAAAGTCAGAGAAGGATATCAAGAAGTTGCGTCAACGGCTAAGCGAAGCAGGTTATCGCAAGGATAATGCTGTCGCCATGTTTCTTTCCATTCGTTTTCTTACAATGATCGTAATCTTTTTGCTGGGTGGAGGAATCACCCTTATTATCACCGGCTTTTCCGAAAGTGCGTTGATTCCGCTGATCGTGTCTGCCGGTATCGGATTGATGCTCCCCAACTTTGTGCTTGATTACCTGGCCAGTAACCGCAAACTCAATATATTCCGGGGATTGCCCGATGCTCTTGACCTGATGGTCGTATGCGTAGAGTCCGGACTTGGTCTCGATCAAGCGATGCGCAAAGTTGCTGAGGAGATGAAGAAAAGTTATAAGGTCATCTCGGAGGAGTTCGGCTTGTGTAACTTGCATTTGCAAATGGGTCGAACTCGAAGCCAAGTATTGCAAGAGCTTGGACTCCGAACTGGTGTTGACGATTTACGAGCACTTGGCTCGACGCTTATTCAGGCAGATAAATTTGGAACAAGCATTGCTCAAGCGTTGCGCATCCAAAGCGATTCAATGAGAACAAAGCGTCAACAGATTGCGGAGGAGAAAGCGGCCAAAACGGCAGTTAAATTGATATTCCCCCTGGTGCTGTTCATTTTCCCCGGTATTTTCGTCGTGCTGGTCGGACCTGCTGGAATCCAAATGGCTCGCGATATGCTTCCGATGATGGATGGTCCTTGAGCATCGGCGTGAAGGGTTACTGCAGAACAGCACGAAATCTTCATTGCTTATAGAACAGCGGCGTTAAGATTTCAAAAGCTGCAAAGAGAATTAGTAACGAATAAGAAATTCTCCGTATTGCATGATCGGGTACACGTCGAGCGAACTTCAGACCGAGATAGGTTCCCAGAAGAATCAGTGGGAGGGCGACAAGCGAGCGCAGACTTGCTTTGGGAATGGTCGAGCCAAAGCGTCCATAGAGCAACAACCACTGAGGCAAAAAGCTGGTCAGGTATACGGTGAATAGAAGCGCTCGAACCTTATCGTGGGGCCAGGGTCTGGCGTAGCACCAAAGAACAAGCGGTGCACCGCTCATACCACACAATCCCTGCAAAAAACCGCTTAAGGAAAACGTCCCTAGCATCCATCCTGTAGTGCTCTCTTCCTTTTTTTTCGGAGAACTGACGCATTGTGAAAGCGTTGCGGCGAGCATTACTGCTCCCACTACGGGACGCAGTAATGGCTTGGAACTTTCTTGCATCCAACTCATTACCAGTAGACCAAGAGGGAGGAAGGCAAGCCTGATTAAGGCTGGTTTGAACCAATCTTTTACCGTGAGAGTTTTTCGAAGCTGCCAGACTGCTACTACGTTTTGAGGGAACATTGCCGTAATGATAATGACTTGGGCTTCCGGCATCTCGTAGCCACAAAGCATCAAAATTGGGATCGCAAAGGTAGCCGCGGCAAAACCAACTAAAGCTTGCAGAGCGCCACAACTACCCAAAATTAGGCCGAGTAGCAAAATGGCGAGCAACCCATCGGCGTCCGAGTTGAGCATGGTGATAACAAGTAAGGATTGATCGCTCTGGTCGATATAAGCGAACTGAACCGTTAGAGTAGAATAAAAAAGAAATCAGCTACGATCCGTTTGATCACAGACCCTATTAGCATACACTTAATGGGTGGCTGGCGCGAATGGTCATGCGGTTGACTGTGCGAAGAAATAATTTTCGAAAATATAGGGTGTGGTATCTAAAGCCCAAGAGGTAGCGTCTTGCAAGAGTTCACGATCGTTTGCACTACCTGTCAGAGCCGCATCAAGGTGCGCAACGCAAGCCTCATCGGCCAGATTGTTCCCTGCCCTAAATGCGCCAGTATGGTGCTGGTCGAGAATCCTTCGAAGATCATTGTCAATCCCGCTGGTACACCTGCAAATTCGCAAACGGTAACCAAAGAATCGTTAGCACCGCCGGTAGCGACTGCCGAGGGGGGGGCGACTGAGACCGTCGATGGCGAAAAAGGTCGTCGCCAAAGATTCAAGTCGGATTCGATCGCTGCATCCAAGCGAAGCAATGATGTTCTGGAGCAACAGGCTCGAAGCGGAGCATCTGCTTCCCATGTTGAGGGCAAGCCCCTTTCCACCCCAAGTGTCGAACATGTGGCCGACTCAACTCCTGTGGCCCCCGATTGGAATCGAAGCAACCTTTCTCAAGCGGAGTGGACAACAAGCCGGGCGCGGATGCGTCGCCAGATATTGCTTGTGTTTTTCCTCTCCTTGTCGGGATGCATCATTGCGGGTGTTCTGTTTACCCTGTTTGTTAAATCCTTGAGCAATGACAAGACGAAGCTTGCTGCCGCAGACTCTGAAATACAGACGCCTTTAAGTGAAGCTTTATCTGCGGATTTTCCAAGGGACGTTAACCAGCAAGATGCAGCCGAGCCTGAAGCGAATGTCCAGCAACCACAGGACAGTGGTTCGGAAGTAGATTCGCCAGCGGATAAGTCGTCCTCTTCGGAGTCAATTCAGCCAACTACAAAAGCGGATGGCAATCAAACGAATGAGATGACCGAGGTTGAGAATCCTGCTGGAGAGGATGGTAGTTCGATTACCGCTACTCAATCTTCTCAACCGGAGTTGTCAGGGGATGCTTCCGATAAGAACAATGGCGATCAAGACACAAAGTCAACGGACTTAGAGAAAGAGAAAATGGCGACCAAAGCGGAGGGTAAGGCAAGTGGTGAAGCGAAGCCAAGTGAGCCTCCGGCTGTCGAACTAAGTAGCGTTGACAAGGAGGGTGCGGAGCAAGAACTTCCTGATTCTCTATTAAAGCTGGCTGCGGTATTCGATCCTTCCTTGGAGACGAGAGTGAGCGAGACGCCGGTTACAGAGAATCCTGCGATAAAACCAAATCTTGATATTGGGTCGCTAAGTATTGCGACCAAAGAAAAATTGCATCCTCCTGCGGAAAAACCTGTTCCAGCCGCGAAGCGTTTGGTTGAAGAGTTAGCAGGAATTGAGATTGTTGACCGCCCGTTATCGGAAGTGATGGAGGTTTGGAGTCAGATTTCCGGTTTAGGGATCGAGATTGCTTGGAACGAAGTTACTGCTGCCAATGTTCGGCCTCATCAAAAGATTAGCCATAAAAGTGGTCGCGTAACCTATGGCGATTTGCTTTCGGCCATTGTTGAGCCGCTGGGATTAGAGGCGATAGCTGCCGAGGAATCGCTGGTTCGAATTGCGGCCAAACCTGAGTCGACTAGTAAGTATTTTCCTGCGGATTGGAATGTGAGTGACCTACTTACCGAAAAATGTGATGAAATCGCCTTAAAACAATTGGCCGATAAGCTCTTACCAACCATGCAGGATAGCTGGAAAATCACCGATGGGAAAATCGATTGGGGGGCTGATGGAAAAAATTCTTTTCAGCAGTTTTTACTCTTGGAGGTTATGGAGCATTTACGGGTAATGCGTGGACAGCCACTGAGGTCCAGTTACGATCCGCAAATCTTCGATCGGTCTTGGCCTGCTCCCGCGACGATTGCAGGGAATTCGCAAATACTTCAGCAGCCGGTCAACAAGCAGGTTGCGGTTTCACAAGTGGTCGTGGCGGCCGGTAGAGAAGTCGGTGGATTAGTCACATTTG
>JBEGUT010000391.1:0-4657 GCA_041178745.1 Planctomycetota bacterium
TCAACTTTCAAACTTGCTTTGCTCCTTCCGCAATACCTCACTGGCGACCATGGTTTTAGCAACCTGTTTTGCTGCCCTGAGCACAACACGATTGAGTGCTGAAATCGCCGTTCCTACAGTTCAACAGGCTTTACAAAATGCCGGAGATAACCGAGCACAACTTGAAAAGGCTCTCACTGAAATTTCTCCTGAACAGAAGCCTGGCCTAGAGTTTCTCCTTCGTCATATGCCCGAGCATGATCTTCAGTCTCTAACTTGCGATTACCTTTTGCAAAACGTGCGTTTAGCCTATCAGGCTTGGAAGGAATCACCCTGGCATTCTCAAGTCGACGAAGAATTGTTTTTCAACAATATCTTGCCATACTGCGTCGTCAATGAAACTCGCGATGAGTGGAGAAAAGATTTTTACGAGCGATTTCGACCATTGATCGCAGATTGCAAAACGATCAGCGAAGCGGCCGCAACACTGAACGGGCAAATCTTTGGTATCGTTCAAGTGAAGTATTCAACAAAGCGTCCCAAGCCGGACCAAAGCCCTGCTGAATCTATCAAAGCGGGACTCGCCTCCTGTAGCGGATTATCGATTCTGCTGATCGATGCTTGCCGCGCACTTGGAATCCCTGCACGCTTTGCTGGAACGCCTCTGTGGGCCGACGGAAGCGGGAACCATTCATGGGTCGAAATCTGGGACAATGGCCAATGGCATTTCACCGGCGCCTGCGAAGCTACCGGTAAAGAACTCAATCAAGGATGGTTCACCGGTCGCGCTAGCCAAGCAATCATCGACGACCCACGTAAGGCGATTTATGCTTCCAGTTTCAAGCGAACTCCCATCCACTTCCCACTTGTCTGGGATCGCCAAATACGCTTTGTCTATGCGGTCAACGTCACACCACGATATGCCGGCAAACAAACGATTCCCGATGGAATGATGGAACTAATGTTCGTCGCTCGATCATCTCAATCAAAATCGCGATTGGCTATCGAATTGACTATCGAAGATCAAATGTCCGGGCAACTCATTAGCAAAACAAGCACTCGTGATGAACGCTTTGATGCCAATGACCACGTATCAATTGTCGTTCCATCCAGCGGTTCATATAAGGTCATATGGCAAGACGGTTCTCAAACTCGCTCTCTGGATATCCATGGTAAACCAGAGAAACTTCCCATCGAACTTGAAGTATCGAGCGGGAAATAAAAACAGAGGAGAATGAAAAAAACGGCGGCCTTTCGGTACCAAATTATCACCGATCATTACCGTCAATGAACAGCCTGGTGGATCGTAGACTCGTAGCCCCAGTGCCTAGCTATAACGAGCTGGTTGCCAACCAGTTCCGCCTTTCGTCATAAACTGGGTGAGATATTTAAAATGTTTCCGATTGTAAATGGGAAACTATTTGCTTTTCGATCCCAAGTGAACGCTGCATGGAACGATTTGGCTCGAACGGATCGGCGACAAAGAAAAATGCCTCAGAATATAGATATCGAATTAGATGATCGATTTCCGTCCGATGAACGCCGAATCATAGCAACCATTCAACGGCCGTTAAATAAACCTCGGCGCGGCGGAGACACATTCGTTACCCGGCCCGCGATCTCCTTAAGAATTTTTTGCTCTAAGGCGACATCCCGTCCCATATCAATCCAGCCGAGCGTTATAGGTAACGCGCGCAATGCCGAATCGGGCCTTGTCACGGTACCATCGTGTCGGGCCGTAGCTGCACCTTCACCTGAGAATTGAGAGCGATCAACATCCTCAAGCTGTTTGGCGACTTGCACCTCGATCTGATATCCTCCTTGGCCAGGTACTGCTCTCACGACACAAGTGCGCCTAATGCTTTGCAGAGTGCCCAGCAATCGCTCGTATGGATTCGCTGCGTCGACGCGCCATGGCTCTAAACATGTAGCGCCAACCTCAGGGTAGGTTTGCAATCTTCCCTCTAACCACTCGGCGCCGTAACGCTGAACCGGTTGCTCTTTTTCAACACGAAAATAATCGTCCACCGTATCGACGATTTGATTCCATAGAAAAGCAGGATCTTGATCAGGAACCAAAATGGGATTGGGAGGTGGAGCCATCACCACCGGTACGACTCCCGGAGGTGTTGTTGGTCCGTAGCCTTGGCATCCCGCAGCTATCATAGGAAAACATCCTACGACCCACAGCCAAGGCGTTAATCGTTGTTTACGATTCAACCAGCTACCCACGCTCAATCCTCAAATTGCCAATTTGCAACTTCTAACCAAACAGTTTGGCGTTTTCCTACGAATCTATCTTTGGATCGATTTTTCTTGGTCTAACCCCACCGCGCGACTGCCCGCGCGAGGTAACCATTTCGCTTCTAAATCGCCGGGGGAAGAAAGATAATACTCATGGCTCGCCTCCACGCGACGGCCATCCACAGTTTCATATCGGACGAAAATCACGACTCGTTTCGCCGAAGGCATCTTGGTCGACAATGAAAGATCCAATTGAATTCCTTTGGCAACACCCGTTCGCCGCATCGAATCCTCAACCTGCTGAGGAGTGAAACGCCAAATACCAAGCCTCGCAGAATCATCACGAACATCTGGGTCAATCGCAGAGACACTCAGCGACGCGGCCTGTTCGAGAAATTCTCCTGCTGCATTGCGCGGTTGTAAGACCAAACGAATACCGTCGTCACCAGGTTCGCCATCAAGATCCAACGAAACAGAGAATGGTCTCACGAAAGCGATTTCCGTCATCCGTTGATCCAAAGGTTTTACGAAGTCTGTTGGTAAACTCATCGCTGACCGTTCCACAGGAACAATTGCCGATGCTGTTATGACTCCTTCTGCAACACCAGGTGCACTCGCCGCGCCGTTTTTAGCTTTCGCGTTTACTCCATTTTTTTCAACGGATTGATTCGCACTGATCCTGGGAAGCCGACCCAACTCGATCTCCATCGCTCCATTGCTTGGTGGAGGCAATAACTCCAAACTTTTTTCTGGAGTGGATTTCTTTGGTACTTCAATTTTGCCCGGGATCTCACCAGATGCTCCCGATGGCCCCGTCGCTGGTTGCCCTAAATCAATCGATGGTGGCTCAAGTGACGCAGGCTTGGAAAGCTCATTGGTCGATTTGTCGGGTATCAACTTCCCTGGCTGCGATTGAGTTGTCGCTGGGGGTGGCAGCAGTGAAGGTAATTCCTTAGGAACCTGCGATGGATTTGCATTAGCCGGGGGTAACTTCAGTGCCGGTGGTTCCAAACCCGTTGATGGCTCCAACTTATTGAGAGGCGTTGACTGCTCTTCAGTTGACTCCGGCTTGGGAAGAATGGACTTTTCTTGCGGCTTGCCCGCAGGAACCTTCGACTCCATTTCCCCCCCCGGCTCATCCGGAATGGTTATGGGGGGAAGTTCCATTTCATTGGATTTCGAGGCTTCTTTACCCTGAGTCGTTTTATCTCGCCCTTTTCCTTGATCCGCTTTTTCCTGACCACCGTTACCTTGCTCAGCATCTCGACCCTGCCATGACTTCCCTGTGCCGATCGCACTATCATCTGCTGCCTGCGACCTTATTTCCGATTTCGGAGTTGCGCTCTTCAACTTGCTCGGACCAGATCCTTCGACTGTACTACGATCCGATTTCCCTCGAAGATTCATCTGTTGTTGCTTGAGATGCTGGTTCTCGCGATCCAGTTGCTCCAACTCTAGTTCTAACTTGCGATACTCGTGATCATATTCATAAATGATATCTTCCAGCTCACGTATCTCGGCAGACATATTCTGCACATACAGATCTTGATACGCAGGACGTCGGCAACCTACCGCCAAAATAACAACACCGCTAAGCAGCATCGCGATCGCGCTGGCACGACGGTTCGTCACTGACTCTACCCTGCTGAATGATAGCAATTACAAAACTTTAAAAATTCCCGGTGGAATTTCCTGAAAGTGTTGGATTACTAGAAGTCACAAGGATGCGTCAAGCTTAATTAGCAACGGTTTCATGGAGAGTTTGCAAATGGACTAAAGCCGACTGCGGCATATGCTCCAAATGATAGCCTCCTTCTAATAAGCTCACTACGCGTCCCTGGGCATGGTTTTTGGCAATAGCTACTATCAATTTAGTCAGTTCACCAAAATCCTCCTCCTCAAGACAAAGCCCTCCGACCGGATCGGCTCGATGGGCATCAAAACCGGCGGAGACCAATATCAATTGCGGTTTCACTTGGTCGGCAAATGTAGACAAAGTGCTGCTGAATGCCTCAATGAACTCTTGGCGTGAAATCTCCGCTTTGACTGGCAAGTTTCGAGTGAATCCCAAACCTTTCCCTTCTCCGGTTTCGTCTTTACGACCGCTTCCAGGATAAAACGGAAAACGGTGGCTGGAATAAAAAGCTACGCTGGCATCCTCCCAGAAGAAATCTTGAGTACCATTACCGTGGTGCACATCCCAGTCAACGATCATGATGCGATCCAATCCGCCATAACGTTGGGCGTATCGTGCTGCAATGGCCACATTATTGAGTAGGCAAAAGCCCATAGGAGCATCCACTAAAGCGTGATGCCCTGGCGGCCTGATAGCGCAAAACGCAACCTTATCTTCATCCGCCAGGATTCGCCTCACCGCATCACAAGAAGCCCCCACGCCTCGCACTGCTGCTCCCCATGACCCTTGATTGACTAC
>JBEGUT010000392.1:0-4657 GCA_041178745.1 Planctomycetota bacterium
TGGTGAGGCAACAGTTGCAGTTTCCGATCTCATTCAGCTCGGTGATTTTCGCAAGGCTGAATTGGTGATCGGCGTAAAGATAACCTCAGCGGGGCTATGCCAGAACATTCATGCCACCATTCCGATGCCGATGGACTATCCTGAGCAGAAAGTGCGTTTGATCTCGAAAAACTTTCCAGCGACCGCCAATTACTATATTCGTCCACTTAGTGAAGGTGTACAGCAATTAGTGATTGATATCCCAAATCTCGCCGCCAATTCCACCATGGAAGCAACGCTAAGTTTGGAAGTTGAGAAAGCGAAAATCCTCGGGCCAACCAATCCTGAATCGCTTGTCATTCCAAAGAAAATAACGAAGCAACTGAATCAGTATATGGGCAACAGTCCCTTGATCGAATCGAGCCATCAGAAGATTCGCAAAATTGCTCGCGAGATCGCGGCCACCAATCCACCCAACGCCTGGACTCATGTAGAACGCATCTACGATAAGGTAAGAGAACTGATCAATTATCGCGAAGGGAAAGCCAAATCGATTCTTACTGCCCTGCACGATAAAGAGGGAGATTGCGAAGAACTCTCCGGAGCATTTGTTGCGATTTGTCGAGCCAGCAAAATCCCTGCTCGGTGTGTTTGGGTCTATGGTCACGCTTATCCTGAGTTCTACCTGGAAGATGAAAAAGGAAATGGATGCTGGTTTCCTTGCCAAGTAGCAGGGACGCGTCAATTCGGTACGATGGATGAAATACGACCGATTCTGCAGAAAGGGGATCGATTCAAGGTCCCTGAAAAGACGCAAACGCAGCGTTATGTTGCCGAATATCTTAAGGTCAAGGCGGTTGTCGGAGGCGATGGTCCCGATGTCGAGTTCATCAAGGAAGTGTCGGAAAAGTAAATCATCCTCTCTGTTTTTTTAATCTCTTGCTAATCGAGTTTTGATTTCCTCTGGCACGATTCGATAGCGGATCTTTACCGTCGGCTAGAAAGCAAGCAAAGCGGTCGGGGGCTTGCAAACGTCCATGTCTACTTATCTTGGTTGTTAGTTTTCGTCCCCAGCAGAAGGCTCCTGATACGCATGCAATTTCCTTATCGGGATTTGCATGCAATCGCACTTTGCCTGAACCTTCTTTTGCTTTCCATTTCTATTGCATCGAATTTGCTAGACCGCTACACTCCCGCCGCTCACTAGCAAAGAGCGTGGACATTTTACATTTTGATAAGCGTTTGTCGTGTATTTCGTGGTTGTGTCGGGTATTGGAACCTGGAAAAGAAGGCCCGCAAAACGAACTTCTCGGATAACGCGGATGATTTACGTACAAGCTATTTTCAGCATCGTAGATGGCTATTTAGCGAAAGTGATCTTACAGACCGATGTCATACGAATTCAGCGAAAGAGCTTAACCATGCGTTACTTGTTCGCTTGGTGTTTTGCCACTTTCATGGTGCTTGCTTCGATCGAGGCGAGCACTACCCTTGGCGCACCTCCAGCCTACATGCTCCCCTCCCCACCTGAAGCGACCATTCAGCCGCAAGCGTCTCCGCCTACTAGAAGCAGTGGTTCGCTTCCCTCGCCCAACTCGAGCAGTTCCGCCGGCAATCTATCCTGGGGTGGAGTTAATTATCCATCGTCGGGCAATTCTTTCGTGATGCCAACCCAGGCACAAATTGAACAGGATTTCGGCATTCTCAATACACCACAGGAAGTGGAAACAGGCGAAAATGCCTATTCAAACTATGGGATTTCGACGCCTGCACCTGTCGATCTCGAAGCATTTGAGTGGCAGGTTTTGCCTAGGGATATCATGTATCGCGCGTATTTGGCAAGTACGAAAGAGTCGAGGCTCGCCGCACAGTTAACTCATGAAACCGACCATGACTTGCTTTGGGATGGCTGGGCTGGCGGACGATTTGGGTTGGTTCGTTACGGAAACCGAAATCCGATTTATCAGCGCGGTGTACAGGTTGATATCGAAGCGGCTGGCTTGGTTCGATTGGACGTGATGAACGATGTCGATGTGCAAAGTGTGGACTTTCGAGCAGGTATACCGGTTTCGATTGGCTGGGGGCAGCATCAGTCTCGATTCGGCTACTACCACTTGAGTTCACATACGGGTGATGAGTTCATGTTGAAGAACCCTAGCCATCAGCGATTGAATTTCGCGCGAGATGTTCTTTTTATCGGACATGCCTACTACTTATCGCCCGAGTTTCGGCTGTACGGTGAATTAGGTTGGGCCTTCTACACGGATGTTTCCAAGGAATGGGAAGTTCAGTTTGGTTTCGATTACTCACCTCGCTTGCCGACTGGGCGAAAGGGAGTCCCTTTCTTTGCCGTGCATGGGCATTTACGGGAAGAACTTGATTTTGGTGGTGGGGTCTCGGCGCAGGCAGGATGGGCGTGGAAGGGTGAGCAGGGATCTGGGATCTTAAGAACGGGCTTGCAATACTACAACGGGATGAGCCCTCAGTATTCGTTCTTCAATCGACATGAGCAGCAGATTGGTATTGGCGTCTGGTACGACTATTGAGTGCTAAAATGCAGCTTCCCGAATTCTCTATCTTGCCCATTTTTAAGTTGAATTAGATTGCCTTCAAAAAGTGCTCTTATCACAGCAACGTGATTAATGTTAGACTTCCAACCGCTCAAGCAACTGGCTCTGGGCGGAACCCTTGGCAGGAACTGCCAAGGCTTTTACACACTCGCTTACTGGGAGACGTCACGGATGATTCCCCGGAATCTCACTTGTCGCTGGGTATTTGATTCGATTCTTTGTCTTGGTCTTACGGTCGCAGGTCTAACCACACACGGCTTCTGTCAGCAACAGGTTGGGCAGCAACAGGTTGGCCAACGGCAAGCGATTCAGCAGGGTAATCAGCAAGGAAATGTAGGTGGTGCGGCAGCGCAGGAAGTTGTTCCAAATCCAGCTGCTGCGGGCTCTGCAGCCCCTGCCGCTCCAGTGGCTCCCTTCCCTCCCTTAGATGCTCGACTGCAGAACTATCTTGAGCAGGTCTTAACGGCTTGGGAGCAAGCAACTGCGGATATCGAACGCTTTCGATGCAACTTTGCGCGTTGGGAGTACGATCCCGCGAACGGTCCAGCCAACACGCATTACACGTGGTCGCGCGGGGTGTTGCGATACATGAAGCCCGACAAGGGTTTGTTCCGCGTGGATGATTATTTGTTCTACAAGGGTATGGAAGCTGGTCAGCCTAAATACGAAGCGATCGAAGGACGATTCGGTGACTATTGGGTTTGCGATGGCAAATCGATCCATGTTTATGAACGCACAGAAAAGGTGGTCAATCGCTACGACTTGCCACCTGAGATGCAAGGCGTAGGGATTTATCAGAGTCCCCTCCCCTTCCTTTTCGGTGTTAAAAGTCAAGAGGTTCTATCGCGATATTGGGTCCGTCCTGTGCCACCCGAAAATGGATCGCAGACCGAAGTATGGCTGGAAGCTTATCCTAAAAATCAGGCCGATGCAGTGAACTACCAGAAGGTTCTCGTGGTGCTGGATGCACAAGAGAGATTGCCGAAAGTCTTAGTAGTCTTCTTGCCAAATTATTCTCCACAGAATCCGCAGCGTACTATTTTTGAATTCACCGATCGCGAGAAGAATTGGACGCTTGTTGATCGTCTGAACGAATTGAATTTGTTCAAAGAAGAATTTATTCCAGCCAAACCGCCTAAGGACTGGAAGGTTATCGTGACTCCGATTCAATCTCAAGGCAATGCGGACACGGCTCGAGTCGCTAGCCCCAATTCGCCCGGAACTCCAGAAGTGAAGCGATAGACGCGGTAGTCGCGAACCGCTTTGCAGCTCAATACCGTAAAAGTCGCATAACTTCCATGCTTGCATGGAAGTTATGTTTCTTTAGAGCCTCCGCAATCTGTCGCAGTGAATAAGCTCTCAATTCTAGACTGTCGCGAATCAATCTTTCAGCAACAAAAAGATCGCCTGCTTACCGATTCCAATAGATGACGGCGTTATGGGTGGCGCGACCCACAGCGATAATGTCCGTTCTGCCATCGCCGTCAAAATCACTCACCGCTAAGTCCTCAACAGCAACTTGACCTGGCTCAAGCAGGCTGCGTTTCCAATTGCCTTCTTGCCAGTCGTAGATACGTACGCCGCTGCGGGCCGATCCATTGAGGTCGTCGCGGACACCGGCAACCAATTCAGGTGTTGCATCGTTATCGAGTTGGGCCCAAGCTACCGCATGACCCCATTTAAGTTCGGTATCGACTTCGGTGCGTGTCCATAGTTTGGAGAGTTCGGTGTTGGAACCGGAAGAGTCCTCAGTGTAAACGACCACTTTGTCTCCATGCCACGGTTCGATTGTGGCGGCGAACCTTGAGGTATTTGGACCGCTATTCCAGACGCGAACCTCGCTGCTTCCAATTGCTGGTGCGGTTCCTGATTGCCCACTGCCGATAGCCTTTAGATTGATCTTTCCGCTGTTGTCATGTTGCACGACCGTTAGTCCTTCGAAGCTAGCTGCTACGATTTCATCTTTACCATCGTGATTCATGTCGATGACATCAAGGTTATGCATGACATGCAACGCATCGGTCAGTGTTTGTGATTCCCAGTTTGCTTCTCGAGGTTTTGCAGGAATCGAAAAAGAAAGCAGTCTTACACCGGTTTGTGTCAATTCG
>JBEGUT010000393.1:0-4631 GCA_041178745.1 Planctomycetota bacterium
TCGGCCTATACCAGTGCGCATCATAAGATCGAGTCGCTCTTTATTGTCCGCTAGATCTACCTGCTTTAGCAACGATTGGGCCCACGCTTTTGCCCAAGCCTTAACGGACGCATCATTCATAAAAGCTAGCGACTGCGCGGGAACATTAGTTACGTCTCGATTTCCCACCGAGCTGAAAGGCTCAGGGAAATCAAACGCTCGCAGGAATGGATCAAGGGCGTTACGCTGCACTCGAATGTAGATGCTTCGTCGGCGCGACCCGCCATCCACCGGAGGTCCAAAGACAACAGGATCCAACTGGCCGCTCACAGCCAACAAGGAATCTCTGATTGCTTCCGCCTCAAGGCGTCGCAAATTCGCATGGCTTAGATACTGATTTTCCGGGTCAACCTGAAGCGACTTTTTGCTTGGACGAGATGATAATTGCCACGCCTCAGTGGTTACCAAATATCGAATCATGGCTTTGATGGAACCACGATTTTCTTTGAACTGGAGCGCTAAGTGATCCAACATCTCCGGATGCGATGGCTTGGTCCCTAACTTGCCAAAGTTGTCTGTGGTAAGCACAATGCCGCGACCGAAGAGATGATTCCAAATACGATTCACAATCACGCGGCGAGTCAACGGATTATCATCTCGGAGAATATCATCTGCCAGTTTCAACCGACCACTGTTTTCGTTTCCATAGGATGACTTATCAATGGCTTGCAGAAAACGTCGAGAAACCGGCTTTCCAGGTTGCTTATGGTCACCGCGTATTAACAAAGGCATGTCTCGGGGCGCGGCTTCGTCGACGCCTGGAACACGAACGGAAACAGGCAATTTGCTTTCGATGACGCGATAAGCGTCCACCAGCTTGCGAGTTTCCTCTAACTGATCTAATTGATTGACCAATACACCTTGCTGCATCGCTAGGTCAAGCCATTCCGCTTGAGAGGATTCGCACTTACCGAGTCGCCATGCTTCAATCGCTTGCTGCAATGCGGAAATGTATAGATCAATCGCCTGAGCCACAGACCCTGGCTTTTGCGATTCAGCAAGCTCGAAAAAGGGAACATGCTGTGAAAATACTTCTGGAGGCGCCGGGCTACCAGCCGGTACAGCAAGCACTTTAGTAACACCGAACCATGATCGGTCGCTGGCGTTAACCAACACCGGAGCATCACGACCCGTTACCAATTCGACATGAACATCATCTCCATCCCAGTAACTCAAATCGAATTTTTGCCAATGCCAACCGCCGCCGATTCCAGCCGTTGGAAAAACAACACCATTCCTAGGATAATCCTGTACAACGAATCGTACCTGAGAACTTCCGTCACCAATAAGTCGCAGCCAGAGATCATACTTACCTTTCAGGTGAAAATAATTCGACGATAAACGAGCCGGCGATTTATCGCTCTCTAAATGCGAATAGACGCCTGCAGGATAAATGCCCGTCAACGCGCGATCTCCTTGCACGGCGACTGCAAAGTCTCCTCCCTTCGCACTCAGCTCCTTCAATCCGCTTCCATCGCGAAACCACTCTTGATACGCCACTTGATCGCCAAGATTCCAGTCGACCAACTTGTTCGCCTTTTCGAAATCGGCCTGGGCTTTCGACTGTGTAGCTCGTTCCATGAGCCGAGTATTCCAAGCTTGAGCAAAATCAACTCCTGTCGCTACATCGCGCTGCAGAGCGGCTAGCGGCCAGCGTACATCGTTTGGTTGATTGATTTTTGTGAGCGTATCTGCATCCTGCTTCCACTGCTGCGCTAGTGTGGGGAGACGCTCCAACCACTCCTTCGCGATCGATTCTCGAATGGATTCTTTCAGTCGCTGCATCTCGCCTTGATTCTTTTCTGACTCGGCAGATACGGTGATTGAGTGACGACCTGGTCGGCAGGATGCCAGCACACCGAACATCGCGTAGTAATCTTCCTGACTAATCGGATCGAATTTATGGTTGTGGCAACGCGCGCAAGAGACAGTGATTCCTAGATAAGCTTTCGATAATACACTGATTTGATCATCAATAAACCGCACCTTCTCATCGAGTGCATCGGTGGGAGAAAAACCGTGGAAAACCATGCGCAATTGCGCTGGGCCGATCATCGATTCGTTGATACCAAGATCCGAGTTGATTCTTGGATTGGGAAGTAAATCCCCTGCCAAGTTCTCTCGCACCAACTGATCAAAAGATACATCCGCATTGAGTGCTCGAATCAGATAATCACGGTACTGCCAAGCATTCTCGATGACAGGATCTCCTTCGGAACCATGAGAGTCCGCGTACCGTAACCAGTCCATCCAATGTCTAGCCCAACGCTCACCGAATTCCTGACGTCCAAGCAAGTGGTCCACTAGCCGCTCAAAGCCACTTGGGCTATTGATTTCATCGCTCCAAAGAGCCATCTCGCTAGCAGTTGGCGGAAGACCTATTAAAACCAAAAACAATCGACGCACCAAGATGGATGGTTCTGCTCGATTCGCAGGAGCAAGTCCATGCTCAGACATTTTCGAGTAGATAAATCGATCGACCGGATGAGAGGCCCATCTCGAATCGTTAATCTCAGGAATTACAGGTTGAGCGATCGGCTGAAAACTCCACCACGCCTTCTTTCTTTCCTCGAGAACTTTATCCCAAGAATTTAGAGCTTCTAATTCGCTTTTTGTCGGTGGATGATCACGTGGATCGGGTGCTCCCATTTCAATCCACTTCTCAATGTCGGCTACAATTGCATCCGACAGTCGCTCGCCATCATCGGGCATTTCTAATCCGGGTACTTCATGACGAAGTATGGCGAGAAGGCGGCTTGATGCTGGCTTGCCGGGTTCAATGATCTTGCCATTGTCTCCACCGGCGAGAACACCCACTCGTGTATCGAGCACCAAAGAACTTTCCGCCGTATCCACCGAATTGTGACAGCGATAGCACTTATCAATCAGTACGGGACGAATCTTCGCTTCGAAGAATTCGATATCCGCCCCGTTTTGCCAAGCGACAGCCCATCGGGGTAACACCAGCGCGAGCGTAAAAAACAAACAACTCGCAGCAGTTTTTATGCTAGACATGACGCGATTCTCAGCAAGAGTCAGATAACGCGATGGTGGGAGTCGACGACTATCGAATCGACTGTTCCGGCAGATTGTTTTGGATGCCTTCATCGATAGGCATTTTATCCTCTATGATTCCATTTTGCTTCATCAACTGCAGCAATTCTTTCTGCAACTGTGAGAGGTTTCCTTTTTGCTCCTCCTGCGCAGCGAGGTTGTTTTTTTCTTCGGGATCCGCTTGAAGATCATAAAGTTCAGCAAGGTGCCGATCCGCGCTGCCGTCTCCATGCGGGTAATGGATGTATTTCCAACGTTCGGTGCGAATTCCTCGAACATTGGGGGTGTAAGGGAATTGCTTTTCGTAGTTGTAGTGATAAAGCCAAGCCTTGCGCCAATCGGGATCGCCTTCTCGAACGAGCTTAACGAACGATCTTCCATGAATGTTTTCGAGCGGAGTGCTGCCAGCCAGCTCACAAATGGTCGGGGCCATATCGATCGTTAGGACTTGCTCTTGGACTCGCTTACCTACGGTACTGGCCAAGCCTGGATAACGCACGACTAACGGTATTCGTATGCTCGCTTCGTGCATGGTCCGCTTGTCAACCATTCCATGCTCACCTTCAAGCAATCCATTATCCCCCATGAAAACAATGACCGTATTGTCCAACTGCCCAGAAGTGCGTAGGTGATCGACAAGCTTTCCAACGCTGTCATCAACACTGAGAATGGTACCCCAATAACTTCGAACCATCCTTTCGAAATCAACAACTGCGGCTGCAGAGGTGTCAGGAAATTTTTTCCGAAACTCAAAAAGCGGCCCATAGATGCCATGCCAAGTCGACATACGTTGTCGAATCCACTCGGGTTTTCCATCGAGTCGAAATGCAGAATGAGGATAATTCACATCAACGTGATCAAACGACTTTTCATACTTTTTCTCGGGTGTATAAAAACTGTGGGGCGCTTTGTGACCGAGCATTAGCAACCAAGGTTGGTCACGCTCGCGATCATCGATCCACTGGACGGCCATGTCGGTGACGGTGGTTGTGTAATAGCCCTCGACAACTTTGCGTTCTTTCCCGTTGAAGTTAAACTCCGTATCGAAGTACTTACCTTGTCCTTTGTGAGTGACAAACCAATCGAAACCAGGTCTTGGCTCATCGTTCCCTTCCCCCATATGCCACTTGCCGATATAGGCTGTTTTGTATCCTGACGCCTGTAATTTCTTTGGAAAGCTTTGAAGAGTTTGGGGATATTCGGTGAAGTTATTAGTCACACCATGAGTGTGAGCGTAGAGGCCACTGAGAATCGATGCGCGACTCGGCGAGCAGAGGCTGGTTGTGCAGAACGCATTTTCAAACAGAACACCTTCACGTGCCAGTTGATCGATATTTGGAGTCTTAACAAAGGGATGTCCAGTGCACCCTAACGCATTCCAGCGCAGATCATCGCAAAGTATCACCAAGACATTAGGAGACTTGCCGATCGCAGTCCCAGAATTCAAAAGACTAAACAGACAAACAATGACGAACCAACAACTGCCAATACGTATGCAAGACATCTTGTTTGTTTACTTTCTAGCTCTTTGCAGGATC
>JBEGUT010000394.1:0-4614 GCA_041178745.1 Planctomycetota bacterium
GATTCAAAAGAGTTGGCGACGTCTGTTTGCTTACTCCAGCGTTGCTCACTCAGGCTATCTATTGCTCGGTTTAGCCGCTGCGTTGCAACAAGGTATTGGGGCTCAAGCAGTTTTGGCCTACTTAGCGGCATACTCGGTTATGACGCTTGGAGTTTTTGCTGCAATCGCGACGCTGCACGGCAGCTACGACAAGGATCTTCAATTGAGCGATCTGCGAGGTTTGACGCAAAGATCCCCGTGGGTTGGTATTTCGTTATCGATCTGCTTGCTCAGCTTGATTGGAATTCCGCTGACAGCAGGTTTCTGGGCCAAGTTCAACATCTTTCAAATCGCAGTGACGGCAAACGACTCGCTACTGCTGTTCGGAGCTGTTGTGATGGCAATCAATGCGGTGATTGGCGCGGTCTATTATTTGTCGCTCTTGGCAAGTATCAACGGTTGGGATTCGACGAAAGAAACCAAGCCATTGGAAATCTCCTTTGCTTCTCCAGCTACGGTTGCATGTGTGGCCTGTGCGGTGATTACTCTTCTTTGGTTTGTGTTCCCAAAGTGGATGTAAGCAGACCTGGTTAATAGTTCGCTCTTCTAAGCGCGGAAAGTTCATGTCTTGGCCGATTAAGGATGGACCAAGCACTACAGGGCGATTGGATAAATATACGGCCGTCGTACAGGGGAATTTATAGACGGCTCTTCTTCTAGGAACAGATGAATTTTGAATCTCTTCTATCAGCTCGATTGAAAGTTTCAATTGAGCTTTAAATCGGCTTGTTCTATTGCAGTGAGATTCGCAATCTCAACATCTCGCGCGGTATGATATTCGCTGCAATGATCTAATGCGAATGGATCGCGTTTGTCGAGGGATTGTATCTATCAAGGCTACATCGCAGTAAGTGCGTGAGAGAGATCTGTCAGTATGATTGTTTATTCAAAAACGAAATACGATTTCGTTCGCGATGTGCTATCCAACGAGATAGATCGTGCGATCGAGGATGCGGTGAAGGAGCGACTTGGTCATTCAACCAGTCCAAGCGAAGTGACATCGTGGCGAAACTCGATGCAGTATATGAGCAACGCATTGAATGATCCTGAGATTCCCGATGACGCAGGTGTTGCGATTGAGTACCGCATCCCTCAGACTGCCAAACGGATCGATTTTATCCTTTCGGGCCAAGATGGTGAGGGTCGCCGAAATGCGGTGATTGTGGAACTTAAACAGTGGTCCGAGGCATGGCCGACAGAGAAAGATGGAATCGTTGAAACATTCCTTGGTTCTTCGATCCGAGAAGTAGCTCACCCCAGTTATCAAGCTTGGACCTATGCATGCCTGTTGCAGGACTACAACGAGGTCGTCTACCAGGGAAATATCCAGTTGAGCCCATGTGCTTATCTACATAATTGCACTTCCGGGGCGGGGCTGCTGGATACCAGATACTCCAGCTATCTCCTACAGGCTCCCGTCTTTTTGCGTCAAGATGCCGAGAAGCTTTCGGCGTTTATTAAACGCTATGTGCGACGCGGTGATCGAGGAGATTTACTGTATGAGATTGATCATGGAAGAATCCGCCCGTCAAAGAATCTTGCAGATCATTTAGGCTCTCTGTTGCAAGGCAATCCTGAGTTTCGAATGATTGATGAGCAGAAAATTGTTTATGAGACCGCCCTCAAAATGATGAGAAGTGCAGATGCGGGCAAGCAGGTGCTGATCGTACATGGTGGGCCGGGTACTGGCAAAACTGTAGTTGCCATGAACTTACTCGTCAACATGACTCAGGCGGATAAGGTCGTGAGGTATGTAACCAGAAATTCGGCACCGCGTGAAGTTTACGAGGCGAAGTTAGCTGGCACGATGAGGAAGTCGCGGATCACGAATCTCTTCAGCAGTTCTGGCGTTTACACAGATACGGAGGTGGATGCGTTTGATGCACTGCTGGTGGATGAAGCCCATCGACTTAATGAAAAATCAGGCATCTTTCAGAATCTTGGCGAAAACCAAATCGGCGAGTTGATACGTGCTGCGAAGTTGACGCTTTTTTTTCTTGATGAGAATCAACGCGTTACTTGGCGGGATATTGGTAGTCGCGATGAGATATTGAAATGGGCAAGACGCAATCAAGCAGATGTGCAGGAATTAAATCTGTCGTCGCAATTTCGCTGTAATGGTTCAGATGGCTATCTCGCATGGCTCGACCACACGCTTCAGATTCGCGAGACAGCCAATGAGACGTTAGAGGGATTGGATTATGATTTCCGTGTTTGCGAGACACCTCATGAACTACAACAACTCATCGGCGAGCGAAACTTGTCAAGTCAACGAGCGCGAATGGTTGCAGGTTACTGTTGGGATTGGAAAAGCAAGAAAGACAAGTCGAAGATGGATATTGTCTTTCCGGAACATGGGTTTCAGATGCAGTGGAATCTCAGCGAGGATGGTATGCAATGGATACTGAAGCCCGAGTCAATTTACCAAGTAGGATGTATTCATACATGTCAGGGGTTGGAACTAGATTACGTCGGTGTTATTTTCGGAAATGATTTTTTGATCCGCGATGGTGTTGTGATAACCGATGCGGCCAAGCGGTCAAAAATGGACAAGTCTGTTCAAGGTTATAAAGGGATGCTGAAAAAGCAGCCAATCGAGGCGAAGCGAATCGCGGATCAAATCATTAAGAATACTTACAGGACGCTGATGACTCGCGGCCAAAAAGGTTGCTTTATCTACTCTGCCGATTCGGAGACACGAGAGTGGTTTAAGGATCGTTCTCGGCGAATACAGGAAACTGTTGCACCAACGAGAGCTACACGTGAAGTGAGAAGTAGCTTTGCGACACATCCATTTTCAGTGGTAGTTCCGGAGCAACGAGCCTCAAAGCCTTGTGCCGTTCCACTCTTCGATATCCTTCTAGCTGCTGGGAAGTTTACTGAAGGACAGGTAGCAGAAGATTGTCAGTGGGTTGAACTGCCAGAAACCTTTCGTTGGCAACCTGGCTTATTCATCGCTCGTGTCCAGGGTGATTCGATGAACAAGAAGATTCCCGATGGAGCTTGGTGTTTATTCAAGTCAAATCCTGCTGGAACTCGACAAGGCAAAGTCGTCTTAGCCCATCACCATTCCATTCGCGATTTGGATGATGGTGGTCGGTATACAGTAAAAATTTACCAACGCTCCGACGGTGAAAAGGGGTCAGGTTCAGGAACGATTTCACTGATACCTTGCAGCGACAATCCGGCTCATGTTCCGATGCGTTTCACCGCGCAAGAAGCGACCGATTTGACCGTTCTCGCTGAGTGGCTAGCGGTGATCGGATAAGTTTGGCTTCAGAAATAATAGCCGCTTAATCCCGTGTCTTTATCCATGTTTTCTAGTTGTTGTTCTTGGTTGAAGGACAAGCATTACTAAATGTCGTAATCCCAAGCTAACTTTATGTTGGCGAGGTTAATTGATTTTCTCTCATTGGCTGAATGGTAATTTGGTTTAGGTAGGGTTCAGACGTATATTGATGGTTGTCCATTGACCGTATCGAGTTGCTTTGTCGTCATTTTCTCCTGTCTTGGTGATTCATGTCTGAGCCTGGGATAGATTTAGTCGTAGAACTTCAGCGTTTTCGTTCGAAGTTACTCGATTTGAGTCTGCGCAATCCACTATTAAACTATCGCAAGACTTCACGACGAACACTGCAGATCGTTGATGAACTTCCCGATTACGTGTTTCGCAGGATGGTCGAGCAGAACAAGGCAATGAAGCTTGTTCCCGACACCTCGCTGGATATCGACCCCGAGGAACTCATCGATCAAACCTCTCCCAGACTGGAAGGGGAAGAGGTTGTTGTTCCTGAGCCGCCGAAAACAAAATACTCTAATCGTCTTCCGGAATCCGATGCTGAGCGGAAGCCGAAAAGTCATAGCGATGATTCTTTACAGACCAATATATCAACGCTGAAGCTTCAGTCGCTCATGCGAGGGATGGCACGCGCAGCCACAGCGACGATTAACGAAACCGGTATTAATTATCTCCATCTTGCTATTGGTTTTCTGCAATGGCGGGAGACGGAAAGCGGAACTGGGGGAGCGGCAATGGCTCCTTTGATACTAATACCAGTAGAGCTACATACTGCAGCGAGCCCTGTAGGGGGATATGACTATCACGTTCAATGGAACGAAGACGATCTACAAACCAACGCAAGTTTGAGAAAGAAGTTCGATAACGATTTTGGATTAACGCTACCGGAACTTGGTGAAGAGCAAACGGTGGAAGAGTATCTGGCTGAGATCAATAAATTAATTTGCCTAAGAAAAGGTTGGAGTGTTGAGCGAGAGATGATTCTTGGATTCTTCTCCTTCCACAAACTCTCGATGTATGCTGATATCGCGCCGGAGCAATGGCAGGAGACGGGGGCACTTGAGGAGTCATCATTAGCGGGTCAGTTGATTACTGGAACAAGTGCGGGTGGTGGAACGGGAATCTACGCTGGAGACTACGATGTCGACGAACATGCTATGGCGAAGAGTATCGAGTTACCACTGGATGCCGATAGCTCGCAGCATTCTGCGATCACAGATATCGCAGAAGGCAAGAACCTTGTGATCGAAGGGCCTCCTGGCACAGGTAAGTCGCAA
>JBEGUT010000395.1:0-4612 GCA_041178745.1 Planctomycetota bacterium
TCGCAGCACTAGATGCGGCTACGCCAACGATGAGACTAGCAGTCGAAACAATTCCGTCATTCGCACCAAGGACTGCTGCTCGTAGCCAGCCAATACGATCAGTGCGATGGCGTTCAAAATGTAGGGCTCTCAAAAGTCACCTCACTCGAATGATCCGCCGAGCCCACTTCCGCTGCAGGCATCTAGCAATGGCATAAAAACGGATATAACTTTGGCTAACGTCATTTGAGCCGATCTTTGCCCTTTTCGACAGCAGACTCATCGCAGAAATCGGTCTTCACGTTCATTTTTTATACGCTACCTATGTTATAGCCGACGGTCTGAATTCTAGACACGGAATGACGTCAATTGCCTATGCTCAAACACTACGTAACTACGCTTACGATCTCCAAAAGGAAGAGCCGAAAATTGTTGCCCGGCAAACCTATCACACTCTCCCATACAGACTTTTCAACAAAGCCGGTGATACTAAAGCATGAAGGCCCTGAGCCTTATGCAGTGCAGATAAAAAAACAAAAAAGGATGATCACTCGGTCTCACCATCCAACGCCACTATAAAGTTCACTGGTCGTTTTTTGGTGTATCTGATAGTAAACTGCAAAATTGGTTCCGATAGAGTTCACTCAATCTGTCAGTCTTACAACGCCGAAATGGTACACGTACGTGGATTCCGACTACAAAGCCCAAGAAATCAGTCGCCCCGCTATCAGCACGGAGAATTCATCTCAGCGTTTGTGGTGGCATCGGCTGCGTGATGCCAGTTTCAATCGCAACGAGATTGCTGGCTCTCTGGGTGACCTCGGAACATTTCTCCCACTACTGGTCGGCATGGCTTCGCAGAATGGCCTTAATTTTGCTGCGGCTCTCTTCTTTGCGGGATTTTTTAATATCGTCACCGGCATCGCTTTTTCGATTCCGATGGCGGTACAACCGATGAAAGCCATTGCAACGGTGGCTCTGACAGAAGGTTTGTCAGTTCCGCAAATCCTAGCCGCAGGTGCGACGGTTAGTCTTGTCATTTTAATCCTCGGCCTGACCGGATCGATTGATTGGCTCAATCGTGTCATTCCCAAAAGTGTTGTCCGTGGACTGCAACTTGCCCTCGGACTCTCACTGCTCATCAAGGGTTTACAAATGGTGATTAGCACGAACCAATGGTTTGCTCCTGACAGCTATGTAACCGGGCTGTTATCAGCGGTCGTCGTGTTAACGCTTTTCTTCTCTCGAAAAATACCTGCAGCTCTTATCTTGTTTGGACTGGGAGTAGTATTGGCCATCTGGAGTAAGCCAGAGGTCATAGGGAGATTGGGATTCGGATTCACGCTTCCAACTTGGACACCAATCGCCTGGTCCGATTTTATTTCCGCGTTTCCAAAGGCAACTCTCCCGCAAATACCACTTACAACTCTTAACTCCGTAATCGCTGTTTGTGCTCTCTCAACAGACCTTTTCCCTGATCGACCAGCAACACCTCGGAAGGTAGCAGTCTCGGTTGGCTTGATGAATCTTATTGCTTGCTGGTTTGGAGGAATGCCAATGTGCCACGGAGCTGGAGGACTGGCTGGCCAATATCGTTTTGGTGCACGAACTAATGGCTCGATTCTATTCCTCGGAGTGGTCAAGCTTCTGTTAGCTATTTTCTTGGGGACATCGCTCATGACACTCTGCGCAGGTTTTCCAAGCAGCGTTCTGGGAGTACTATTGGCATTTGCGGGAATGGAATTATCCCTTGTCAGCCGTGATCAAACGAGTCGAACAGATGCTTTTGCAATGCTACTCACCACCGGTGCATGCATGGGTCTCAACAACATTGCATTCGGATTCCTGCTGGGATTATCAATAGCTTGGTGCCTACGATTAGAAATCTTTCAGGTCGAGGAACGATCAAGCAAAGCTTGAAACTCTCCCACTTAGCTTCAACCTTACCGCGGACTTACCAGCACTAATCTCTAGCTTTTTTATCAAAAAGTAGGCAAACACTACCTCTCTCAAAACTTAGAATTAGCTTATTTAGACTTCATCAAATTAGCCTCTATAAAACTCACCAACTTAGCAACACTCGTTAGACGTCCATATTCAGTTTCAGGAAAATCAATCCTCAAACGTTCATGGATAAAAACCAGTAGTCGCAAAAAATCAAACGAGTCTATTTCCAACTCACGTCGAAATTCAACATCGTCTGTAAGCGAATCGATATCAGCTTCCGGCGCTATTTGGTGTATTCCTTCGAGAATCACCGAACGGATCGAAGCAGGGGACTGGCTCATAACGACTGAGGCTCCTGTAAAATCCTCCCAAGCGCATCAAGAAACCTCGCGCCGACCAGACCATCAGTTGCTCGATGATCTGCCGATAATGATGCTATCACTACAGGCCTGACACATAACTCTCCAGACTCGACCCAAGGGCGATTTAAAATCTTACCGAAGCCGACTATCGCCACTTGCGGTGGATAGACGATCCCAGTGACCGATTCAACACCCATGTCTCCTAGACTGGTAATCGTGATGGTCGCATCCGTCATTTCCGAACTACGCAGTCGTCCGGTTCGCGCCCGAGGAATGAGTTCTCGAAGATCAACCATAAGCTGATCTGGGCTTTTGGTATTTACATCGTGAATAGCAGGGGCTATGAGCCCGCCACCGGACAGAGCAATGGCGAATCCAATGTTAATCCTATCGCTTGTATGCAACTCATTATCAACCCAATAACCATTGAGTTGTGGCACCTCCATGAGTGCTCGTGAAACCGCCTTGAGCATTATAACTACCGGCAACAGTCGATCCGCAATCGACCTTTGGGCGTTCTCTTGCTCTAGCCAAGATAGTGCCTTACTCATATCGACCGAAGTTTGTAAATAGTAATGCGGTATTTCTCGCTTTGATTTCGACATCGCAGCGGCGATCGCTGTACGTAGAGCACGTCGAGAGGACTCTGGATCTTTGCCTATACTCA
Source organism: Planctomycetota bacterium (assembly GCA_041178745.1). Taxonomy (GTDB): domain Bacteria; phylum Planctomycetota; class Planctomycetia; order Pirellulales; family Pirellulaceae; genus JAFLCP01. The sequence goes on from JBEGUT010000395.1 coordinate 2,956, forward strand.
CAGTGGAGTGAAGCGCAGCTGCTCGTTCGATATCTTCCACACCGATCGCACCATCTAGCTTGGCCGAAGAAACTTTGGCCAAATCGATACCCAATTCCGCAGCGCGACGTCGGGCAAGTGGAGAAACCTTGATACGCTCCGAAGCCTTGGTCTCCTCGGTATCAGCAGGTTTCGACGTTGTATCCTTGATATGACTGGCCACATTTGTATCTAGCCTCTCTACACTTGCTTTTGTTGGTACAACTACACTTGAAGGGAGAGGAAATTGTTGGGTATCGTGAGTCGGCATTAGCTTGTTATCTTGTTGCAGTTGTTGTACATCGCGGTCGCTGCTTGCCGATACTACGGACTCCAGTATTGCTTGCTCATCAGTTTCTATTGATTCTTTTCTTTCGTCACTATTGAGCAGCAACATTACGGCGCCGACAGGAATAGTCTGGCCTTCATTGGCCACTAATTTCTCGACGATTCCCTCCTGAAAACACTCCAGATCGATGACGCCCTTAGCGGTATCGACTTCGCCGATTACATCTCCGCGCTTAATGTGACTGCCGGGGTGAATACGCCATTTTACCAAAGTGGCTTCTTGCATATCAGCGCCCAAGCTGGGCATCACAAATTCAGCCATATTTTCCCACCATCGATTGCAAGGATTCTATTATCGTCTGAACCTGAGGTAGCGCCGCATCTTCGAGGTGCTTACTGTATGGCAAAGGAACTTCAGCCGTACAGACCCTTCCTACCGGACAATCAAGATCATAGAAAGCTTGCTCCATAATACGGGCTGAGATTTCAGCTGAGATACCGCCACTGCGCCATCCCTCATCAACCACCAAAGCTCGATGTGTACGCCGAACCGACTCCATAATCGTTGAATCATCAAGCGGCCTTAGAACTCGCAAATCAATTACTTCGACGTCGATTCCTAATTCAGCAACGGCTGATGCAGCTTCCAATGACTTATGCAAGCTAGCTCCGTAGGTGAGTATGGTTACATCCGTACCAGCCCTTCGAATCTTTGCCGAAACGATATCGACGCGGCAACTTTGTGATAGATCACCCTTGAGGTTGTAGAGTGTCTGGTTTTCAAAGATTAGTACTGGATCGGGAGAGGCCAGAGCTGGCGCGAGCATGTAACGAGCATCGTCAATCGTTGCAGGGGCCAGGATCTTCAAACCAGGAATATGAGCCAACCATCCTTCCCAACTATGAGAGTGTTGCGCTGCTATTTGTTTTCCGCCACCGGTAGCCATACGAATCACGATGGGCACATTGATCTGCCCACCGGACATATGTAGGAGCGTGGCCGCTGTATTGACAATCTGATCTAGCGCCAGCAGGCTAAAATTTACGGTCATGATTTCAATAATCGGCCGCATTCCCCCCAGCGCGGCACCGATACCGGCGCCCACAAAACCGGTTTCAGACAAAGGAGCATCTCGAATTCGCTCCGGCCCATAACGCTCTAACATTCCACGCGTTACTCCAAAACAACCTCCGTAATGGCCGATATCTTCACCAATGAGAAAAACCCGAGGATCAGAATCCAAAGCCTCTCGAATCGCAGTCGCAGCCGCTTCGCGGTAAGTCATCGCAGTCAGGGCGGTATCTATCGATAGGCTCATGTAGAATTCTCCGAATGAACAAATCGCATCAG
>JBEGUT010000396.1:0-4608 GCA_041178745.1 Planctomycetota bacterium
AGGAAAGAATTCCTTCCATCGCACGAACCACTCGACAACGTTTGGGGTCTATTTCCGTAAGTCGATCCGTGTGCTTTGGAAAAAGAACTCTTCGACGAGACATCCGCTTGGCTTGTCCGCAGAGATGTTATGTGGCAACCCTATTCGGAGTCTCGATACATCGACAATTCGATACTTTTTCAGCATTCTTGCACTTTTAGCAGCGACCCGATCAGAGTCACAACACTAATAAAATTGACCATGCAAGTTCCTGTTTACACGCTACGTTTACGCGCATTCACTGGATTCGAGTTGACGAAATTTCAGTGCATCCCCGATTGTCAAGTGACGCAGTAACAGGCATCTTGATATACGGAATAGTGCGCACGGTGAAAGACTTTAAGTGAAAGACGATCCGTGCAGCATGGTTTTCCAACTGAAGACCGAATGGGCTGTTCGCCATTTGTTAAGGTGACCCAGTTCGATCATGACTCGAAATGATGCAGGAGGCCCCCAATGCTTCAAGTGCAACTACCTGATGGTAAAATTCTGGAATGCTCCGATTCCGCTTCGGCCCTCGATGTGGCAATGCAAATAGGCCCAAGACTAGCCAAGGCAACTGTCGCCGCCCGTATCGGCGACCGCACCGTTGATGCAACTCGCCCGCTAGCCAGCTTCACCGATCAACGCCCGATCCCACTAAGATTGCTCACCGATCGCGATCCGGAATCACTAGATGTTCTTCGCCATTCATGCGCTCACGTGATGGCCCGCGCTGTCATGCGACTATTTCCTGATGTGTCGCTCGCCTTCGGCCCGACTATCGCTGGTGGCTACTACTACGATTTCGAACTAAAGCATAAGCTCAGTGAAGATGATTTCGCAGCGATTGAATCCGAAATGGCCAGTATCGTTGCCAAAGAAGAACCTTTCGAACAGTTCTCCCTCAATCGGGATGAAGCGACCCAACTCTGCACCGATCTCAAACAATCGCTCAAAGTAGAACATATTGCAACCGGCCTGGCCGAACACAATCAGCTAGGATTTTATCGTCAAGGTGAATTCGTAGACCTTTGCCGAGGCCCCCATATCCCACATGCGGGTCACATCAAAGCGTTTAAGTTGATGAGTGTTGCGGGAGCCTACTGGAAGGGCGATTCGAGCGGACGCCAATTACAACGCCTTTACGGTACCGCCTGGTTCAGCCCCAAAGACATGCAAGCCTATCTCGATCAAATCGAAGAGGCTCGCCGTCGAGATCATCGAGTCCTCGGTAAAAAGCTTGGACTTTTCCACATCACTCCAGACGTTGGCCAAGGCCTTTGCTTGTGGCTACCGAAAGGCGCACGAGTTCGTGTACTCCTGGAAGACTTCCTGCGCGGTGAACTCTTACAACGTGGCTACCAACCCGTCTATTCACCTCACCTTGGACGCGTCGAACTTTATGAGACCAGCGGACATTTCCCTTACTATAGAGACAGTCAATTTCCGCCTCTGTTCACTGCTCAAGCCGGTGGACTGATCGATGCTTGGATCGATCACCTTCGCAAGCCGGAAGAACTATCGCGAGATGCGGAAGATCGACTTTACCAAGCCGCCAAAGTGCTCGGCGTGGAACTTGCTTCTTTCGATTTGAGCCTTCCTAAAGAAGAGAAAATCAACATTCTTAATGCTTGGCAACGGCAACATGAACGATATCTCGTCAAGCCGATGAACTGCCCACACCACGCCCAGATCTTTAAGGCTCAGCCGAGATCCTATAAACAACTACCATTGAGACTCTTTGAGTTCGGAACCGTTTATCGCTACGAACAAACCGGAGAACTCAATGGTATGCTGCGTGTTCGCGGCCTAACTCAAGACGACGCGCACATCTTCTGCACCGATGATCAAGTTGAGGAAGAATTTCGTAACACCATCGAACTGACTCGCTTTGTGCTTAACAGCGTTGGCTTAACGGACTATCGCGTTCAACTTTCGCTGCGTGATCCTGCCAGCGATAAATATGTTGGCACCGAAGAAAACTGGGCACGTGCGGAGGCAGCTCTGCGCAGAGTGCTAGAAGAGTCCGGCTTGCAATTCCATGCCCGTGAGGGTGAGGCAGCCTTCTATGGTCCCAAGGCGGACTTCATGGTACGCGACTGCATCGGCCGACAATGGCAACTTGGAACCGTGCAACTCGACTACAACCTTCCCGAAAGATTCCAATTGGAATATGTCGGCGCCGATAACAAGATGCATCGTCCTGTGATGATCCACCGCGCTCCATTTGGTTCTATGGAACGCTTCTGCGGCATGCTCATCGAACACTTCGCTGGCGCTTTCCCGTTATGGCTAGCTCCGGAACAGGTTCGTATTCTGCCGCTGAGCGAGAAAACTAATGACTACGCTCTGCAGCTCGAAAAAGAACTAACAGCTGCCGGCCTGCGTGTCACAACCGACTTGCGCGGCGCCAAGGTTCAAGCAAAAATTCGGGATGCCCAAGTGGAACTCATCCCGTACATGGCAGTTGTTGGTCCCAAAGAAGCGGAAAGCCACACCGCTGCGTTGAGAGATCGCTTGCAAGGTGACCTAGGCGCCATGCCGATCTCTGAGATGATCGCCAAACTCGTCACCGAAGTTACCGAGCGATCGATTCGGCATGTCGCGAAAAACGAATTGCCGACAGCCCAAGAAAGCTCGTCGGAAGTTTCGAACGAGTACTAAAAGCAGACCACCACATTAGCATGTCACATGCGTCGATGACGCTGAACTGTGAATGCAAAAATAGCTTCCGATGCTTGTGCATCGGAAGCTATTTTTTGTTTCATGCACCGCTAAGGCTCATAGACCAAGACTGAAGTCTCTCACCGCTCAGCCTTGATGATCTTGCTGATTCAGCGCATCGATATCAACGGACACAGTAAACTGCATCGCTTGAACGAATCAATAATGAGTTACCCGTAACCGCAGGAGTCGACCAGTACACTTCATCAGCTGAACCAACTTGCAACTCTGATAGAATCTCAAATTCCTTGCCAACCTTCGCGCTGATCAGCTTGCCGTTTTCATTGACAAAGTAGATCTGCTCGCCCACGACAACGGGACAACCAGCTACCAAAGTGCCTCCTGGAACTCGTTTGCGAAAGTACTCTTCTCCGGTTCGTTTATCATAACAAACCGCCGTATTTCCAAGGAAATAAAGCAGATTACCAACTACCACAGGTGACGGCATTCCAGCCCCACTCTTGGTCTTCGACCACGCAACACTATCGCTGGAAGTTTCTCCCTTGGGCAAAGTAAGATCGCCTTTGCAACCCGCACGAATCGAAAAGATGGGGGCGCGACTTCCTGGGCTTGAGGTACCAAAATAGAGCCCCTCGGCATCAGCAACAACTGAGCAAGAGAACGAGGTATCAAGTCCACCAATCTTCCAGCGCTCCTCGCCCGTTTCCAAGTCGTATCCAATCACCGATCCTTGGCCCGCTCCAATCACCTCCATCTTGTCGCCATTCCTCCAAGCGATCGGAGTACTCCAAGCACTCCCTTTGTTGCGATCTGCTTTCCAGCGTTCCGAACCATCTACTGCATTCAGACAAATCAAACGAGCATACTCGTCGTTGTACTGCTGAATAATCAATGAGTCACCCACAAGCAGCGGTGAGGAACCAGTACCGAATTGATTCCCGATCACTTGCGCGCCGTAATCTTTCCGCCACAGTTCTTTACCGCTGTGATCAGTTGCTACCAAGACTCCGATAGAACCGAGATAGTTGTAAACTGCAGTTGCTGAAGCGGCCGGCGTTTCGGTAGCGTAGGTGTTAGAAGCGTGCTTGGCATATGGAGGCTTGGTCTTAGCCAGCGATGACTCCCAGAGAACTTCTCCAGTTACTTCATCAAGACAAAATAATTTCCATTCAAGCTCCGTTTTCGGCGCTGAACCTCTCCCCATCGTGCTGAGATCCATCACGCCCGCCGTCATTCCTTTAGGTTTTCCCCCTTCAGGATTGATTGCCGAGGTAATGAATATTTTCCCACCGACAACGACAGGCTGTGCCCAACCAGCACCAGGAAGCTCGCGCCTCCACACAGTCTCTCCCTTACCAGCGGCCAATTTTGGCAGTTGCGTAGATTCTGAAACACCTAATGCAGGACCACCTCGGAACTGCGCCCAATCGATCGCATAAATGTCTCCGCCAACGACGGCAGCACCAGCAACTGCGAGTGAGCCTAACAAATCGCGAAGCGATCTGAGATTAAAAATCTTTAAGACTGAACTCATCTTACCATCTCCTCGAATTCAGGTAATCAACAACATGACGTTTTCGATAACGCCAAAATTGTAGTTTGGGGTCAACTTTTACCCTCTGCCATGAATTTCGAGGACCATTAATGGATTTAAGGGAATACCCATGACCATGTCTTCACCATTCACCTTGCTTGACATGGATGGCACTCCAGCCTGCAAGCCCATAGATCAATAGTTTGGGATAAAATTTAAAAACCCCGAGAGTCTACTTGGTCTTTTTATCCGCGAGGCAGATCAATTTCTCTTTGCGAATCTCGCCTTCTAAAAAAGCGACTCGCAAGTATACACATCCATCACACACTACCGGTGTGGCAAACATTTCATCGGCGACCTTACCTTTG
>JBEGUT010000397.1:0-4601 GCA_041178745.1 Planctomycetota bacterium
CCAAATACCCTCGTCACTTAAAAGATGAAAGGTTAACCACGAGCTGATGTAATTTGTTGAAAACCTCAATATCTGAACAATTAGCAGCAGTGCCAAAATGCCACACACACTAAGCAACCTGAAATCAGACGAAACGACTACTCGATAACGACGAAGTAACATGGTTGCTATGATCGTAGTGGTAGCTAATAGCGCTGCAAGTCCCAGTTCTAATGGCCAAGCCAATTCCCTCTGAATTCGATGTATCATCATCAATAACAGCGAATGAAAATCAAGTTGCTTGTTGAGCCCAAGCAGCATCAAGATCCAAGAGAGAAGCCGCCAAGATGGGAACTCATTCTGCGTTTTGGAGGAGAGTTGTTTCTGCGAACGCCAACAACCTACGGCTCCAAGCAGATAGAAGCCTACGATTAACCACGCAAAGATCGTTGGATCATTAATTCCCAAACTCCACTCATCGGACATGGCTATTATTCTTTCATTATAGCGTTCTCGCTTGTCATCCCCTCATTCTAGTTACAGGTTGATTAGTTGCAAAATAAAACTATACAAACCGAAACAGACCTACTACTTTTGATGGCATTGCATCCTAAAAATGTTGTACCAGAACCGCACATCGGCTAGGTTATTGGTGGATTGGTTCTATAAGATCTGACCAACCTATGATTGCGACAGCAAACGAAGGATTTCATCATGGCCAATTTTCGCTCGCCACGTCCCATCGGCTTAGATATGGGTGGCCTTGGAAAGACTTCCTATCCAACAGCACAAGCTACCAATTCAGCGAATACCAAAGCTTCCGATAAGCAGAACAACGAGGACATCCGTTTCGAAGGCTCCATCGAAGAGCTTCGCGACGGTGATGTTCGTTCTTACAATGTCAGCGACTATGCTGCATTTTTTGTTACAGACAAAAATGCTCGAAGGGTACCTCGCCCGCCGCGAAAGGGGTCTTATCCAGTCATCTTTGTCAATGGGATGCAGGGTAGCCCAATTAAGTTTCGAGCGCAAGCATGCTCAGTGGCAGCTTTAAGCGGAGGCCCAGTCTGGGGTGTTTACAACGGCTCGGGCGACACCTTTCTTCTGGGCGATAATCGAGGCAAAGCCAAGGTTGCAGGTAACGAGCCGGGCAATATCTTGGTCGATTTAGTGGAGTGCCTGACCGACAAACTACAGAGCACCGACTGGGATCAATTCACAACTTGGTTTAAGAAGAAGCGAGGGGTCTCCCAGCAGCAGATTGAATTCGACATGATCGCAAACTTATCACGCTTTAATCGCGCTGCAGGAAGCCTTTACGAGTTACTGCTGAAGCCGGGATTTGAAAATGCGCGTATCGTCGCCCACAGTCAGGGGAATATTATCACTTGCAACGCAGTCAACGCGCTGGCTGCGACGCGAGGTAACAAGGCTATAGCAAAAATGAAGATCCATGCGGTCGCCTCACCCGTAATGTTCTGGTCCGAGGCAGGAATGTTCGGCGAAGACATCGTCACAACCCATGCACTTGCAAACGATCTAGTCGCTTGGCTGGGAGCTAACGTTTCCGATCTACCGTTTCTTATTCTTCGTTCACCGGTCGACCGAGAAGGCGAAAACATGGCGGGAACAGAGATATCGGAACGATACAAATGGACGCTCAATCCATTCCAAGTTCTTACCCACAATTTCTATGCCTACTTGGAAAAAATGTGGAATGAACTGAGACCGCAATTTGAATAGAATTTTAGATAATCATAGAAACTCATTTTCTTTTCCAGACTCTTTGCCATATTCCAAGAGCTAGCTTCTGAAACTCTTTCAGCGCAATCTAGTTACACTTGCGGCTCAGATACTTTTTCCATCCTCAAGAACGGCGATCGCCTAACATCTTTTATCTTCCAGACGATTCGCTCCGTCCAACATTCCCCGAACCGTTGAACGCTTTGCATATTAGCAATCGATCGATGTTGAACGCTTTGCATATTAGCAATCGATCGATCTAGAAAACCGGATAACTCAATATTCGGGTTTCTAATCTTTTCGCTGACATAACAGTGACCCTGATTTAGGAATTCACAAAGTCTCGCTGTGCTGCGACTGTAATCGTTTCCCACAACACCATAACTGTTTTATAAATCTCTGGCTAGAAAGCCCCAGCTGCGTTCTAATTTGTAGCAACCGAGGTCATAGGCCATCCGAGTGCCCATTGAAGTTGAAGTTGAGAGCGATTGTAGGATGTTACAGCACGTAAGTAAGCTCGCTCGGCGCTTTCAAGAGCCTGAATCGCTTGTAAGGCTTCAATTGGAAGTCCCTGACCCTCCTTTATTCGTTCCAAGTGTCTTGCATAGGAATCACGAGCGTGAGCGATTGCCTGCTGAGTTAGTGCAACCTGCTGTCTACGCACACTGACTTGAACATTTGCCTCCGCTATCTCTTGTGCGACTTGATCCATCATCCGCAGCTTCGTAAAAGTTGCTTGATGAACCTGAGCACTTCGTTCACGGCGTGCAGCTGCTTCACCAAAGCCGAGATTCCTAGTTTCCCAAACCATCATGGCATCGACATCGTAGCGACCACCGAATTTTTCTGCATCGCTACCACGACCTCCACCGAAACTCGTTGTACTGAACCCGAGAAGAATGCTCGGTATAAAGGGTGCCTGCTTTTCTCGCTTATAGGCAGCACATGCTGCAGCTACGAGCGCCTGCGACTCCTTAAGTTCCGGACGGGTTGCGAGGCCAGTCGATATCAGAGAAGGCTCATCGGATAGCTGGGGCATCAGTTCCAAGGGAACCGCGACAGTGTCCTGCGGTAGAATCGCCGACGACATAGGGATACTAAGCACACGAGCTATTCGAGTCGATGCGACCAACTGACCTTCCCGCGCTGCAAGCTGCCGCGACTGTACCATCACCAATTCCGTGGCAGTTCGATCAGCATCACTTTTCAAACCTGCGCCGGCAATTGCAAAGTCTTCGGTTATCTTGGCAAGTTCAGAATTCCGCCGCACAGATTCGGAAAGGATTTCGTAGTCCTGATAGGCTTCTAGCAAATCGATGTACGCTATACCACCTTCAAACAGTTGTCGATTCAGTGTTGCGGAGGCCGCATGTTCTCGGGCCCAAGCGGTCTTCTCTGCAACCTTGGGTGTGAATAACGCGTCAGCCAAATGAAACTGCGCGACGATTCCAGGACGGGTCGGCGAACCCGCTGCTACGGCACCAGCCCCAAGACCGTAATTCATTGAGTTCAAATTAACATCTACGATCGCTCCGTCCACCGCCTGATAGTTCCCATCGCGCCGACGATAGTTAAATCCCGTTTGAATACTGGGGAGCCACATGACCTTGGCACGATCCAACTGCGCATAAGCTTCTTGAACTCGCGACTGGGCGAATCCAACCACCGGGTGTTGCCCACCAATCATCGCCAAGACCGTAGGCAAATTGACGGGCACCGCGTGGTCCTCCGCAGTTTGTATCTGTGCTTTAGGTGCGATAACTTCGCTCTCCACGGGCACTTCATTCTCCTCAGTTACAGTTACTGCAGAGGCAACCGTAACGAGACCTTCTTTTTCTAAAACCTCTCCATCTCCATCAGCAACGGCTTCATACGCGACAGGCTGTGTCAGCAAAACTGACTCATTTTCCGTCACGTTGACCGTGTCGGCATTTTGCAAGACAAGGGGCGTCGCAGAAATGAATGAGGCAGCTTCCTTGGGAGTATAACGAGTTGTAGGTATAGCACACCCACCCGTTAATAGGGCAATCGTGAGCATGCTGAACCAGATATGACCATTTCGATTCATAAGGTTTGTTCCCCACACCTTCCGACCCAAGCGGACGTACATTCGATTCAATCCGCCTCATATCTTGTTTCGTCAATCGTTTAACCCGCTAATAGCGACTGTATCAATTGATCGGCAACTTCTGATCGCAGGACCTTGGTGGGTGAGCAATGGAGCGATTACAATAGGATTTAGTCCTTGGTAAACTTTACTCATTAGCTAAGCTGACACGATCGCATCCGCATCGAGCCTCATTAACGTCCACGAGAAGAATGGGAATCATTACAGCATGCAGCTCATATTGTCGGCCATGCGTCGCCCAGCGACCGTTATGGTACTTGTACTTAGCTTGACACTAGGTTGCTTTCTCGCTGTAGGACCAGCCATCTTTCAGCACTTCAAATGGCCTTATCCCTCCGGCCTTCCCAAGGGAATGGAAGTCGATATCTTCCCAAAGCTTAACTTACCGGTGATCTACGTATGCCAACCTTACGGTGGCATGGATCCCGCGCAGATGGAAGGCTTTTTGACGAATTACTACGAGTATCACTTCCTGTACATCAGCGGCATTCATCACGTGGAATCTCGCAATGTGCAGGGCACCGCTTTAATGAAACTCTACTTTCATCCCGAGACCAATATGGCTCAGGCGATGGCCGAGACGATCAATTACGTCAACCGCTCACAAGCCTTCATGCCTCCGGGTACAGTTTCTCCTTTCGTGATGCGGTTCGACACTGGAAGCGTTCCGGTTGGTTACCTTGTGCTTTCCAGCGACACCAGAAGCATCGCAGAAATTCAGGACTTGGCACTCTTTCGTGTTCGCCCGATG
>JBEGUT010000398.1:0-4580 GCA_041178745.1 Planctomycetota bacterium
CTGCAGGCTGACTACTGCCCGTTACATTGGCCAAGTCTTTACCTCCCCCTGAGTCGTAGGTCGCTGAGCAAGACTAAGCGGATCTTGGTATCTAAGTTCCAGCAAAAACTCTTCGAGTGGGCTGGCCAAGATGGGCTATTCGATTCTAATCATCGGTTCAACCCCCAGCGAAAAGCTTAGGAGGATTGAAATCGATCGTGGAACTCTTACCCCAGACTCTTTCTTGAAATACAGGAACCGAAACATGGCTCGACAAGGCAAGATTACGTTCAAAGGGTCCCCCATGACTTTGGTAGGCGACGAAGTTACGGTGGGCCAAGCTGCCCCGAATTTCACGCTGCATTACTTTGAAGGGGGTTTGAAGACCCTGACGAAGCAGGATTTGCTCGGAAAACCGACCCTCCTGAACATTGTCCCATCTTTGGACACGGGAGTATGTGCGATTCAAACCAAGCGTTTTAACACCGAATTAGGATCGCTCGGGGATAAGATCAACGCGGTAACCATCAGTCGTGACACGCCTTTTGCTCAGAACCGTTTTTGCGGTGCGGAGTCGATCAAAAGCTTGAGAAGTGCCAGCGATTACCAAACTGGAGCTTTTGGTCAGGCATGGGGACTGACGATCGATGAACTAAAACTACTCGCCCGAGCGGTCTATGTTCTGGATGCCCAGGGCAATGTTGCCTATAGCGAAATCGTTCCCGAAGTGGCTACAGAACCCAACTACGAGAACGCCTTGCAGGTTTTGAAAAAACTGGTTGTATAAAGATATTTTCTGTTGACTTGCCCTATTAACAAGGCTGATAATCGCGGCCATTGAGCGACAACAGGTCGTCAAGTCCCTGCGTCTTGACCTAGATAGGCTCATCCCAGCCACAATTTTTGTTCCCAAAAAGATGCTGCTGGAAACTGCTTTTCTTAGTCCGGCCTGAATGGCGAAATCGCTCAAAGGTTATTTCCAGTCAGTGTTTCGTGAAGGGTTTGTGCAGTGACGAATATTTATGTAGGGAACCTGTCGTATCGCGCTACCGAAGATCAACTTCGTGAGGCCTTCGGTCGCTTTGGCCAGGTATCTCAAGTAAGCATCATTATGGACCGAGAGACAGGACGTTCCCGAGGATTCGCTTTCGTTGAAATGCCAAATAACGAAGAGGCTCAAGCAGCGATCGAGAATCTTAATCAGCAAGAAGTTGCTGGTCGCCGTGTAACTGTAAACGAAGCTCGCCCGCGTGAAGAGCGTCCGGGTGGCGGTGGCGGAGGTGGTGGTCGAGGCGGCTATCGTGGTGGCGGTGGCGGAGGAGGTGGTTACTCAGGTGGTGGTCGACGAGACCAGTACTGAGAGACCCATCTGCTGCAATTCCTACTAAATGTACCAGAGAGGCGATCGAGCAAATCGATCGCCTCTCTTTTTTTACCGCTTCTTTTTCTTCAATTCGATACCCAGTAGACCAGTTTGGAAACAAAGTCGTTTGCGATAAACAGCAACGAGTTTCAACTCTTTTCCTGTCATCCGTTGATGCCCCGTCGATCAATCGCCCCATCGATCCAAGGCATACCGTTACGCGAGAATCTCTTTGATCACTTTCTGCGGCTCGACACCTGTCAAACGCTGGTCGAGTCCTTGAAATGGGAATGTGAATCGTTCGTGATCAATGCCCATACAATGTAAGACGGTCGCGTTGATGTCGTTCACATGACAAGGGTTTGCAACAATGTTGTAACTGAAATCATCCGTCTCGCCAAAGACAGTACCACCCTTAATACCACCGCCGGCCATCCACATACAGAAGTTACGAGGATGATGGTCGCGGCCATAGTTTTCTTTGGATAGCGAACCTTGCGAGTAAACGGTTCGCCCAAACTCACCTCCCCATACGACTAGCGTGCTATCGAGCAAGCCACGACGTTTGAGATCCATCAATAAACCTGCCGAGGGTTGATCGGTGTCTCGACATTGCGCGCTGATGTCCGATGGCAGGTTGCCATGCTGATCCCAGCCTCGATGCAAAATCTGAACGACTCGCGTTCCTCTCTCGATCAATCGCCGAGCCATAATAGCACTTGCTGCGAACGTCCCAGGCTTCGTGACCTCAGGGCCGTAAAGATCCAAAGTCTCTTGCGATTCCCCCTTGAGATCTACCAATTCGGGAACGCTCGTCTGCATCCTGAAAGCCATTTCGTATTGCGAAATACGTGTTTGGATTTCAGGATCTCCCTTAAGCTGGAAGCTCTGACGATTCAATTCTGCCAACGCATCCAACATCACACGTCGATCTGCACCGGTGACTCCGTTAGGATTTTGAACGTACAAGACAGGATCGCCAGAACCTCGCAAGGCGACACCGTTAAATCGTGTTGGCAAAAAGCCACTGCTCCACATACGAGTGAAGAGAGCTTGGGCTGCGGCGGAAGCTGTCCATGTTGGAGTCAGCACGACGAAAGCAGGCAAATCATTACTAACGCTTCCCAAGCCATAAGCTAACCATGCCCCAAGACTTGCTTTACCTGGAACTTCACTACCGGTCATAACAAAGGTGCAAGCTGGATCGTGATTAATGGCATTGGTGTGAACGGATCTCACTAGAGCAATATCATCAACCACCTTGGCTGTATGGGGAAGCAATTCGCTGACCCACATCCCACTCTGGCCCGCTTGAGCGAATTTGAATTTCGAAGGGGCAACCGGCAATCGAGATTGGCCGCTGGTCATCGTCGTAATACGCTGCCCCATCCGAATGGAATCAGGAAGATCTTTATCAAACTGTTCTTCCAACTTTGGCTTATGATCCCACATATCGATCTGAGAAGGACCACCATTCATATGCAGATAGATCAGTGACTTCGCTTTGGGAGCAAAATGCGGCAGGCCAGGCAAGGGCGGGTACATGCTCTGGTTGCCAGCGGCATTATTCTCCTGAGCCTCGAGCGACTTGATGCTGTTATTTCCCAGCATCGCTGCCAGCGCCACGCCACCTAAACGCAGACCACTCCCAGCGAAAAATTGTCGCCGATTGAGCTCAAACTGCAGTTGATGTAAATCTTTCATCGTATGTATCAAACCTAGTTAGCTATAGATCGATTCGCAAAGAGATCCACTTCATTTCGCCTTGGCAATCTTTTCTCAATTGCGATGGATCGTTTCATCAAGATTCAAAATCAAATTACCTAGCAATGTATACGCTGCCAGTTCAGTCTTATTCACCGCATTAGAAGCGACGGATTCACCATTAGCGATAACAGCCGCAGAGGCCGCTTCATCTTTGCTATACCTTTCCTGGAAATGAGAGAGTGCCTTCATAAGCACTTCCAATTCCTGCGGTCGCGGCGACCTGGATAATGTGAGGCGATACGCATAATCAATTCGCTTCTCAGCCGTATCGCCACCCTCGAGAATCATGCGTTGTCCGAATGCGCGAGCCGCTTCGAAGTGCTGCACATCATTCATCAATTGCAGAGCTTGCAACGGAGTATTACTGCGTTCTCGCATCGTACAAAACTGCTCGCGATTCGGTGCATCGAAGTTCGACATGAAAGGTGGAGGCGCTGTTCGCTTAAAGTACGCGTAGACACTCCTACGATAAAGATTTGGCCCATGATCTTGCAAATAGAACCTGGTATTGCTGTCCGCATAACCAACCGGCTCCCAAATATTCGGTGGCTGATAGGTTTTAAAGCCCGGACCTCCCATCGTTAGCTTGATCAAGCCACCTACAAATAATGCGTTATCTCGAATCTGCTCAGCATCCATGCGCAGTCTAGGACCACGGGCATAGTAGCGATTTTCTGGATCGACCGCGAGCAATTCCGGTGACGTAGTCGTCTTTTGCTTGAACGTTTTGCTCGTAAGCATCAAACGCATCAGTGACTTGGTATTCCAGCCATTGTTTCGATACCAAAGAGATAGCCAATCGAGAAGCTCAGGATGGCTGGGAACTTCACCTTGAGAACCAAAATCGTAGCTCGTCTTTACAAGTCCGGTACCGAAAACCTGTTGCCAGAAACGATTGACCGTGACCCTCGCCGTCAGCGGATGATCGTCTGCTAAAAGCCACTTGGCTAAATCCAGCCGATTGGGTCGACGACCTTCGATACCTGACATCGCGGGTAGAAAAGCTGGCGTACTAGGCTGCACCGCTTCTCCCGGCTTATCGTACTGTCCACGCATCATCACAAACGCATCGCGTGGCTTAGGGAGGTCAGCAAATACGAATGTTTGCGAACGCCCATCCTCCAAGTATGCTAACTGATCCTTAGCCAACGACCACTGCTTGAGCAGTTCGACATGCTCGGGATTAGCTCCACGGGAAATCGATCTCAAGAAGAATTTGCGAACCAGCGTTGCCTTCTCTGGATCCGCATGTTGCTCGCGTCCTTCCTTCAGAATCTTATTCAACTCTCCATCAGCACCTTTGGTATCCTTTCCTTTGCGACTATCCCACCACGCATTCATTGCCACTCGGACATCTGTCGACGGTTCGACAGTGCCGACCATCTCGATGTTATCCCAGTAAATCAAGCCTCCATACTGAGCCAGCTTTAGCTGATTCACCTGAGTCGCAGGCGGTAATGCAAAACGAGTC
>JBEGUT010000399.1:0-4576 GCA_041178745.1 Planctomycetota bacterium
CAATTCCTCATCGCAATCCTTTTTCTTGCTGACCTTTAGAGATCCGAAAGAAAACTTCTGTTCTAATGGCTTTTGAAATAGCATCTCAGGCAACTTAGAACTCCTTCCTTGTGAGGTAGCAAATAAGGTTGGTAGGTATCAAGGCCAATTTTGCGTCTGAATGGGAGCTTCAAGTATCAAATTACTACGGGTTTTAAATAAAAAAGGCCACTTATCTTACGACAAGCGGCCTTTAGATTTCGAGAAAATATTGAGCGAAAAAACTATCTTGAAACTCTAGTTCCACCACCAAGGTTGACCAACCTTCGAATCGTTTTCCTTGCGGATGTCGTTCAATTTGTTGTCAACGACCTGCTTCTCAACTACCGAGAATGAATCAACCTGAACACCACCGCTTGCGGAAACCGTCCAGCCCGCTGCACCCTTAACGAACGAGCAGTGCGGATCAATCGACTTTGGAATCGCCAAGTTTGAGGTGGTAACGCCACCGCTGGTTCCCTTGAGAACTCCCAGATCGCAACCCGCAACATCTCCCAAGTTGTTGTGGTCGATCAATGCGGCGACAATGCACATATCCATGATGTTTCGCATGTTACCGAAAACTGGATTGGTAACAGCTAGATCATCGAGGTGCTCGGTGAAGTTATCAGCCCATTTCTGAGCTAATTTATTAGCACCGCCGGTTTGTTTGCGAGCACCATCGGAGTTGATCACTTCTTCCTCAGTCATGGCTTTCATGCCGCGACCGCTGATTTGGAATGCCAACCCATCTTCGCTGCGACGAATCGCATCGTAGTCACAAGCCAACCACCAACGGGACTGAACGTTTCCGGCGCGAGCACCATTCTTGCTGACCATTTCCATGTAGCTTGGTAGACCGCGAACAGGCGAAGAATCAATATTCATCGCAATTCTCTTCATCTGGTAATCGGCTGCCAGCATGATTCGGGCTAGATGGCTTGTTTCGGGAACGCCGGTCAATCGTACCATCTGAGGACCGAAGGCTTTTTGCATGGCAGGCTCTAGGAGAGTCGCATTGTCATTTGGTCCTAGCTGAATATTCGACAAAAACTTGCGAAGGGAAGCAATGCCCTCTTCGGTCGGATCGATCGAACAGCTCAAAGCGCCTTGCTTAGCTTGTTCAACGGTACGGAAAGCGACCAATAAATCGTCAAGATGCAAAACAGGTTTGCGAGAGTCAACACCAACGACTTCGCCCGTTTCAGAAACAGTCCATGGCTCTGCTTTACCCGCCAAGACGATATCCTGC
Source organism: Planctomycetota bacterium (assembly GCA_041178745.1). Taxonomy (GTDB): domain Bacteria; phylum Planctomycetota; class Planctomycetia; order Pirellulales; family Pirellulaceae; genus JAFLCP01. Next base: position 1,271 of record JBEGUT010000399.1, read on the forward strand.
TTGTCTGGGTAAATCAAAACGTACTCAATCCTCTGCAACCCGCCGACATAGGCAACTTCATCGGGAACATCAGTACCGGTTTGGATGGCATGAGCGAGAGAAGCTTGAAGCTTTTTCAAGGAAATCTTGCGTAAGCCATTCCAATCGTTCATGTCGCCCGGAACCGCAGCAACCTGCTTTCGCAGATCGTCCAGCAATACCGATCGTTGCTGGGCATTGGCAGTTCGCACGATGCCCTGAGCATCGATGCTGATACCACCGACGGCGTTGTTATTGCCGAAGTTGTTGAAACCCGCGATCGCGGTAAGCCCTAAAAGGCAAACCCCTAGGGAGATGCCAGTCACAAGTTTTGAGAATAGAATCACTTTACGCATTGCCACTCGTCTTCGCGACATCGGCATAACTCCGCAGACTTTTACTAGGCACAGGCCTCGAAACAGACCACAATGAATATTAACTACTGGCTCAAGGTGTTGCAACAAAAAGCTTTCCGGTTTGCGATCTAGTCCAGGTTTTTGCTTCGGAAACAGGAGAGTTTCATGAATGCTTATCTCGTTATCCGCCAGGGGGGAAGGTGGACGGATGTATTCCATCTCAGCCCGGGACAGAAAATTTCTGTCGGCCGAGCATCGACTAACTCCATTGTAATTCCCGAGGAGCGATGCAGTCGCACTCATGCGGAAATTTTTTTGCAAGATGGAGCCTGGTATCTTCGCGATTTGCAAAGCCGCAATGGCACAATCGTCAACGGCGAGTCGATTTCGGATAACCATTTGCTACAAAACGGTGACCAAATCCAAATCGCATCAGGGCAACTTGAATTCCTAACCTCACTATCGAATGTCTTTCAAAAATCGCCTCTGTCCGCACCATCTAGTAGCGTTCAGCAAACCGCTTCCATGGGGTCTGGATCGGAATCGATTATTGCCCGTCGCGATCACAGCGGAATTCTGGATGATGTTCAGCGAAATGCTCCTTCTTCGACCGCAGCAACGCCTGCACTCGACGCTGCCACATCGCTGCGACTGTACCAGCTAGCCTTCCATTTATCGACCGCTAGTTCACCGGAAGAAGCAGCAACCATCGCCCTGCGTGCCCTTCTGCAAGAAACGGGTGCTGAGGCAGGTGGCGTTTTTCTCTATCAGGTTTCGGGTGACTTAGAAAGCGATAGCCAAGAGTTTCTATTCGCGGACAGTTCGAAGGATAATTCTGCAGCTGTTACCGTTGGTAACAATGCGGCCGTTGGAAGTGCACCTATCCAATCCTCGACGCCTCCAATGATTCTGCTAGCTACAGAACAGTCTGGTGGAAAGGGGTATCGCAGTCCAAGTGATTTTCTGGCGGCGACCGTCTTTGCGGAGAAGCAAGGCATACTCGCTAGAAATATTGGAGGTGTAACAGAGTTTCTTCCAAACGGCGCAACGGCCTCCCTCGCAGCCAGCAGTCTTATTGTGGCTCCTATACGATTCGAACGCCGGATTCTCGGGATGATTCACATCTATCATTCCAACCCCATACATCCGCTCACCGCCAGCCACTTGCAAATTGCCATCGCAGTCGCTGACACATTGGCACTTGCGTTTGAGAAAATTACTTCACAGCGTGTGTTGCAGGATTCATTGCAGTCGGCTCTGCGAAAAACAGAGCAATTGCAAGAGCAGTTATCGCAGCAATCGTTGATGGTCGGCGATAGCAGTGTTCTGAAAAAAATCAAAGATGTCATCGCGCGGGCTGCTCCGACCAATGCCACAATTCTGATTCGTGGCGAGAGTGGTGCGGGCAAGGAACTGGTAGCCCAGTTACTGCATCAAATGAGTCCACGCAAGGATGGGCCATTCATTTGTGTCAACTGCGCTGCGTTGTCTCCAACTCTATTAGAAAGTGAATTGTTCGGTCACGAGAAGGGGGCATTCACCGGAGCGATCGAAAGAAAGATCGGTCGATTTGAGGCAGCTCATGGAGGGACTTTATTGTTGGATGAAGTTGGCGAGATGACGCCAGAAATCCAAACAAAATTCTTGCGGGTTCTGGAAACCAGAACCATCGAACGACTTGGTAGCCATAAACCGATACCAGTAGATGTTCGCGTTATCTCGGCAACCAACCGCGACCTGGAGGAAGCGGTCCAGGATGGACTGTTCCGCTCGGATCTCTATTTCCGCCTAAAGGTGATCCAAATCGAAGTGCCCGCACTGCGGCAAAGAGGAGATGATATTCCATTGCTTGCGCTACACTTCTTGAAGAGGTTTGTGCGTGAGACCGGAAGAAAGCTGGATGGTTTTACTGCTGACGCCATCCAGGCATTAACCTCCTACCGCTGGCCGGGCAACGTGCGGGAATTGAAAAATGTTGTCGAACGCGCAGTCGTTCTAAGCACAGGCAATCGGATCGAGGTGGAAGATCTCGCCTTGGACTCTATCGGGCGAATTGTAAAGCCGAGCGAGGGACCGGCAGGATCCGCGGAATACCAACCCTTGTCGCTCGATCAGATCGAAAGGGAACATATCTTAGCAACACTGCGATACACCCAAGGAAACAAAAGTCGAACGTCGTCTATCCTGGGTATCGAACGTTCTACCTTGGATAGAAAGCTGCAGCGATTCTCGTTGACTCCTGAAGATTGGAAATCGAACTGATAGATCAGTAGAAGCGAAACGTCGCAATCTCTATTGGAGTGCGGATTCCCGCGATCCCCTGCCTCGAAATTGTTCGCAATTTTTATAACAGTCCCTCGGTACGGTACCAATGTATCGTTTGATGGATCCGCTCTTGCATCGGAATTTCCATAGTGCAGCCTAAATCTCGCAAGGTGCTCTGCGGAGAGACAACCCAACTTGGAGCGGCCGCTTCGCGGATTTTGTCGCGGGTTAAGTTGGTCTTTGTGCCGGTTAGCTTCATGTAGCATTCGTTAGCTATGGCAATCCCATCAGCAATGAAAATTGGTACCGGAAGATTGACCATCAATTTTAATCCTAGACTTTTAGCACAGCGGCTGCCGAACGAAGCGAGCGTAGTCGGTTCGCGATCTGCTGCGAAATAGAAACCCTTCCCACCGGTTTTCTCGGGCTCCCCCTCGACGGTGCTTCCCCTCTCTGCAGCGCGAATCAAGATATCGACAAGATCTTTAATGTGAATCATCGATAAGAAAGGAGAGAAGTAACCGGGGATCGGATTTAAATGTAGCAGTTTCAGAGTCTTAAAGAGTTGCAGAAACTCCATGTCTCTTTCGCCATACACCGGACCAGGACGAACGATGGTTACGGGAAGACGATCGCACATCTCCGTCGCAACAATCTCTGCCGCTCG
>JBEGUT010000400.1:0-4572 GCA_041178745.1 Planctomycetota bacterium
TTCCGATTTCGCGGTGTAGTAAACAAAAAACTCGCCGTTCTTTTTAAAATTTGGATGGAAGGCAAGTCCAAGTAAACCTTCCTCATTTTCCTCGTCCTTGTAATCGACACGATCCGTGATATCCAAAAACAATTCAGCCTCTTCCGCTTTTTCATCATTTGGAAGAACAAGAATTCGCCCGTACTGACTACCGACGAAAAGCCGATTGGTCCCGTCTCCTGAGTGAGTCAGGAAGACGGGCCGCTCGATCGAGATATTCGGGAAAGCCCTTTCCACATGAACTTCGAGAGGAGCTTGTTTAACATCCGCTACTTCCGCAGCTTGCATCACAACACTTAGCGATGCGATACCCCAACATGCGACCAACACATGTCCGATTCTCATGCCACAGTCCTCTCAATTACAGTGATTGCTTTCCGAAATATTCTTCAGGACAAACGTCGCGAAGAAAGTTAGTTTTTGACTTCCAATAATTCAACTTCGAAGATCAACAATTCATTGGGACCAATGTCTCCACCTGCACCACGCTCACCGTAAGCAAGTCCTGGGGGAATGAATAGCATCCACTTGTCGCCAACCTTCATTCGCTGTAGGGCTTCCGTCCAACCCTTGATAACACCAGAAACAGGGAAGCTCACAGGCTCACCGCGTTTGATCGAACTATCAAAAATCTTGCCGTTGACCAACTTTCCTTCGTAATGAACCTTCACTTCACTGCTCAGTTTCGGTTGAGCACCAGTTCCCTGCTTGATGACCTTGTATTGAAGACCACTGGGAAGAGCGACGACGCCTTCCTTCTTTTTGTTTTCCTCTAGATAAGCATTGGCCTTGCCCAAATTATCTTTGGTAGCTGCCTCTGCTCTCTTGCTGAGCATTTCATTGATCTTGGAAAAAGCATCCGCCATCTCTTGATCGCTGAGTCGGGAATCTGCCCCAGAAATCGAATCCATGATGCCCGCAAGTAAATCTTCTTTAGAGATATCTTCTGTGGAGAAGCCACCTTCTTTGAGACTCTTGCCGATGTTGATTCCAATAGCATAACTCGACGGATTCATCGGCTTAGCAACCTCTTTCTTTCCAGCTTCAGCTGGTTCTTGACCTACCACAGCAGGACTCCACATCCCACTCGACATAGCCCACAATGCTAGAACGCAACCCAACGACGCAATTCCAACGCGACGCATAAAAATCCCCTCTATGCAAACGGGGTGATTTGCCAAAAAGCGCTAGGCAGAGCCCCCGTTGCGGCTACCAGATCGCTAAGTCTTGGCGGCCGAGCCGCTCGACGAAGAGAATGAATATATCCAACCAACCCCTTAATTCCCAGTGCCTTGGGGTTCAGGAAGATTCTGCTCCCTTTTCTGGATCAGTCCCTTCCAGGGTATGACTTTGGAAATGAGGGCATCTCAGGACCGGTTGGGGTGGATACTTAGGCCATGCAGTGTTTCCCAGCCCCAGTTCGCACAGCAAAAACAAGGATCCCTTGCCGCTACGGATATCCCGATGATGGGTACAACGATTACATAGCGTCACATCTGGGTGTTTTGGGGGCTGCATGGGCTACTATTCTTCAGCTTTCTAGGAAATCGACAGCAGTTTGCATCTGGGAGAATGGTAGTCAGCCATCACAAAACGAAAAGGCCGCAAAACTGGAACTTTTAGGTCGCCAAAAAGAAAGCACAACTTACCCAAAAAGTAAATTCTCCCCAACCTCTACTATTTTTCGTTCTATGTTTGCTTGCGGTTGAGGATGAGACGAATCGCGAGGTCGCATACCCAAGATCGAATTGCCTTACCCTTGTGAAGCAAAAAATTGGGGGAGAGTGAGAAACGGGATTTTTTCCATCCTGTCCGAATTTACGACCTAGATTTCTAAGTACCTGAAGGAAGCAGATTCTAGTTTTGTGGCGAAACGACATCTGTATTCTCCGGGAAAATTCACCCTATGTGTGCTGTATAAGCACGAATCCGTTTTTTAGTTTTGAGAGGAGCAATCATGAAGAATTTCGCCGCTAAGATCCGTAGCTTTTTGAAGTCCGAAGATGGTCCAACCGCAGTTGAATACGCTGTTATGTTGGCCTTGATCGTTGTTGTTTGCTTGGGTGCTATCCGTACCATTGGTAGCAACGCAAACAAGACCTTCAACGAGGTTTCGAAGCAGTTGAACAATGTTTAATTTTTTGCCAAGTCATCTGGTCGCGAATTGACTTTTCGATTTGCGATTAGAAATTACGGCCAAATCACGGTCGCGAATTTTCATTCGCGACCGTGATTTCCATTAAAACCTGATGGCAACGGATCGCCTCATATTCCTTTGATGAAAACAGAAGAGCGTTTGTCATGCCTACGATTCTACCCATTGAAGCCATTCAAAACTCAACTGAGATTTTATGGTGCGTCGTCAGCATGTTTATGGTTGTCGTCACTTGGTTTTTGAATCTACGATAAGAATCAGACTCACCCCGCCTGAAATTGACTCGACGCAAAACCTCGATGCGTCCAATCCTTGCAGCAAACATCATCCCACCGATTTAGCCACACCCTGAAAAGAGATGCCCATGAGTTCTCTCCTCACAATAATGACCGAGCATTGGAGCGTTTGGCTCGTTGCTGTCACCCTCGTCGTCGCAGCAGTCATCGATGGTCTATATCTGAAAGTACCGAACTGGCTGACCATCCCATTGATCGCATCGGGATGGATATTCAGTTTCGCAGTCGCTGGATGGAGTGGCCTCGGTTGGAGCTTTGTTGGCTCAGTCGTAGGTCTCACCCTGCTGTTAATCGTCTACAGCATCGGAGGTATGGGTGCAGGAGACGTAAAACTACTAGCAGGTATCGGTGCTTGGCTGCATGTCGAACATACATTTTGGATCTTCATCGCAACAACGATCGTCGGTGGTATTATGGCATTAGCGATGATCGCCGCCAGCGGTCGATGGCGCAAGCACTTCGTACAAATGCAGGCGATTGCCGAAGAAATCGCAACCGTGCGAGATCCAGAAAAACTTTTTGAAATCGCCAAGGAACGAAAGCCTCGAATGACGCTTCTTCCCTATGGTGTCCCAATGACATTCGCTGCCTTGGGCTACTTGGCTACACAAGGTCTTCTCTGGTAAAGGCTTGCTTTGGTAATCGCCAAACGGTTGACGCCAAACTGCAACCAACACAGGCTAACGACCCGAGAATTGAAATTTCGAAATCGTTAAAGCTTTAACAGCGCCAGTTGAGTCGGTAGATGACCCGATTCAACTGGCGTTTTGTTTTTTAAGTTTCCATCTCGATGTGACTGGCTTCTTGAAAAAACAGAAAAATTTTCCCGATTTTGCCTCACTTGTCACGTTTTAAACTAAGGTTCAGATAGCTCTCATGCCCCGTCAAGGGTCGCGGAGAGATCTTGTCTTTCAACTCATCAACTTGATTCTGCAGGCGGTAATGGTCATGGAATCCTTCGTTTCCTCAGTAAGCACCCATTGGGACATTTGGCTAGTTTCATCACTCCTCGTCGTCGCTGCTGTCATCGACGGGATTTGGCTCAAGGTCCCCAACTGGCTCACCTTTCCAATGATCGCGACCGGTTGGGTCTACAGCCTAATGGCAGGAGGATGGACTGGCCTGTCATGGAGTATTGCTGGAAGCATGGCAGGTTTAGCGTTATTGCTAGTCGTTTACTGCATCGGTGGCATGGGGGCAGGCGACGTTAAACTACTGGCTGCCATCGGAGCTTGGGTGCATTTGGAGCACACCTTTTGGATATTCGCTTGCACAGCCATTGTGGGTGGCGTTATGGCACTCGCGATGATCCTGCTAAGCGGTAAATGGACTCGACATCTCACGAATATGAAAACTATCAGCGAAGAAATCGTGATCCTACACAACCCCGAACGACTTTTTCAAAGAGCTGCAAAACGCAAATCCAAAATGACATTATTGCCTTATGGAATTCCGATGACCGTAGCTGCTTTGGGATATTTTGTTAGCCAAGGTCTTCTGTGGTAAGCCGCGTTAGGATTTTTCAAAATTAAAACTCACTAGATAAACGCATCACAAAGAATAGGAATCCTAGGTACTCCAGGAAACAAGGGAACTTTGTAGGGTTTGAAGCAAAACCTTTTTGGATCGCTTGGTGAATCATCCGAAAGAGTTCCGGCAACGCCTTACTATGTCAAATTGGAACAGTTAAACGATTTGACACGGTAATACCGCCTAGAGCCCCCAAGGCACCGATCCTCAAGACGATAGAGTTTCAAAGCCAATGATAGAGAGGATGCAGTCTCGTAGCTGACGATCCTGCAGACATCTGGCAGGTGCTTCACGTCTGGTCAAGCCACCAACTGCTGGCGAGCAACAACGTTTTTTGAACGAGTAACGGCAAGAGGAATGTACGATGCGTGGTAAGTCAGGGGTTCTTCTGATTGTAGCTCTCGGTTGTGGCATGGTTGCTTCTGTGGGTATCAGCCAGGTCGTTATTGAAAAGCAAGCGGGAGCTGAAACCGTCGAAATGGTGGAAATCCTCGTGGCAACCAAAGACATCGAGGTCTCCGAGAAAATCACAGCGGAGAATATCCGCTTGGA
>JBEGUT010000401.1:0-4561 GCA_041178745.1 Planctomycetota bacterium
AGATGATTCCCTCGATCTGCTGCTCAAAGCAGCCCTTCAGTTTACTGATCACCAGGAGCGGGAGCGTTGGTTGGTCAACAAGTGCGGCGATGACCAGGAGAAACTGAAAGAACTTCGCTCGCTAATCCATGACTCCGAAAAACTACGCGACTCCAACAAAACTGTCGTTATGGATACGCTTACTGAGTCGACTCGGAATGATCCTCAATTGCTACAGTCACTCGAAGGAATACAACTTGGTCCTTTCGAATTGATTCGGCAAATCGGTAAAGGAGGCATGGGGGCTGTCTATCTCGCTCTGCAATCGCAACCCATGACCCGTCTGGTCGCAATCAAACTCATCCAGCGAAATGTAGAGACTAGGCACATTCTCGAACGCTTTCAGATCGAGCAGCAAACGCTCGCGGATATGGATCACCCGAACATTGCCCGAATCATCGATGCAGGAGCGACGGAGTCGGAAATCCACTACATCGCGATGGAGTATGTGCAGGGGGAACAATTACTGGATTACTGCCAAAAGCATCATCCCACACTTCGCGTCAAAATCAATCTCATGCTTCAGTGCTGTCGAGCGATTCAACACGCGCATCAGAAAGGGACGATACATCGAGATATCAAGCCTAGCAATGTGATGGTGACTTTGGTCGATGGCGAACCCTTCGTAAAGATCATCGACTTCGGAATCGCTAAAGCACTTCTGCGCGAGTCAGAGAGCGTTTATCCAACGGAATCCAATCCCTCGAATCAAAGCCCCCATTCAGCGACGCAGACTGGTATACTGACAGGTACGCCGCTTTTCATGAGCCCCGAGCAATACTCCTCGCGCCACCAACGCGTCGATACGCGCAGTGACATTTACGCTCTAGGCGCATTATTCTACACACTACTAACCGGCAAACCCCCTTTTGATGCGGCTTCGGTAAGAGGCAAATCGATTGGGCAAATAAGGGACATGGTACTTACGACTCCACCTCTTCCCCCAAGCCGACGCGATCCACAGAACGCGCACCTTCTTCGTGGAGACCTCGATGCCATTGTCTTAAAAGCGATGCAACGCAATCCCGAAGATCGCTACCAATCTGTCGATCAATTGCACGATGACTTGCGTTGCTACCTATCGGACTATCCGATCAGTGCAACACGCGCATCCACATGGACAAGCCTTAAAAAATTCTCGCGCCGAAACAAACGGCTTATAGCCGTGACAACACTCGGTATTGTGGGACTTTTTACAGGCCTAGTGATGGCTATTGCCAAGGAACGTCGCGCCGTGGAATCCGAAAGGGTTGCGAGGCAACAATCGTTTGCCTCCGATATGCTGCTTTCAAGTATGGCTATTAACCAAAGTAATTACTCTTTGGCGAGAAGCATTTTAGAACGAAGTGCCGATCCAGCTCGCTCTCACTGGGATGCTCATGACATCGCTCCGAAGTCTCGATTGGATTGGAGATTATTAACAGCTAAACTCCCAGTCTCGCCGCAAACTCTTGCGAGCTTTCCGACTCGTATCTACTTTGCGTTACCGCTTACGGAAAAAAACGAAATCGCTTGTGGATGCAAGGATTCACATTTGAGAGTCTTGAGCTGCGAGAACGGAAAGGTTCGACTTGATATCGATACGCAGCAACGTGAAATCAATGGCTTAGCGATTTCGCCCGACCAGCAGCTTATCGCCAGTGGCGGGGATGATGGTACGGTCAAACTGTGGAATACTGAGACCGGCGAGCCGGTTGGCGCTTTTCAGGCATCGAGCAAGAGCGTGTTTCAGCTTGGTTGGTCAGCCGACGGAAAGTACTTGGTAACTGCCGGCATCCAACCGAATGCTGTCGTATGTTCCATTCCGGATTTTCAAATCGTACGCCAATTCGATTCTTCCAATGAGTCGCTGGAATGTCTAGATGTCAGTAAGCAGGGAAACATCATCTACGGAAGCAGCAAGGGAATCGTGCGAGTCGCTACACTGGATGACGTTCCATCCTCAGAGATACAAGACATTTCGCTTTCAACCTCTCGCGCATTTGCTGTAAATCGTTGCTCTACCGTCGTCGCTTCGCCGAGTGGTCTCTTGCTCGCAGCAGGCTTGGACAACGGATATCTAATTTTGTTGCAGAAGATTGGTAATGACTACCATGCTGTCGAACGCGTTCGATTCAAGACGACGGTCACTGCGATCGCCTTCGATCGAGATGAAACCCGAATTGCGATCGGAGAAGACAGCGGGGCAGTACATGCTTTGAATCTGCCCGGGAAATGGCCTACGCAATCACGACTGAGTTTTACAAAATACTTTATCGATGCGAACGCAAGTATTATTGGAGATTCGGCGAATCAACCTGCCGACCTATGGAACTTGGTTACCCGTAGTGAACCTCTGGGCGCAAGGGAAACACTACCGCTCGACTGCGATCGCATTTATTTGGAATTCGAAAAGCCACTTCTTGATCCATTGTTTGCCGACAACTACTTACTGGAGTGGATGGATGAAAAGGGTCAAGTCAATCCCGCTTGGACAGAGATACCGACGGAGGTAAATATCAAGGGCGACGGTATTGAAATCAAATTTGATAATCGCTTTGGAGGTTGGCAAATCGCAGATGACTTGCAGTTTCGAGGACGCTTGCAAAGTTGGTCAAATCATTCCAAAAGAGTTGCGAGTATTTTTTGGAGTAACGATGGCGCAAGGATCTATAGCGTTAGCGAGGATGGAAAAGTCAATAGTTTACGAGTTGACTTTATTGAAAAGAACTTTATCACTCAAACGAAATCGCAACCTTTGGTTGACGAAGTGATGCGCTGGAATAGAACAATTTCCGAACCGTCAAATTATGTTGAGCTAAGCGAGCATCTTGGAACGGTTACAGCGCTTGTGACGCATCAATCCGGAAGCTTATTATTTTCCGGAAAGGAGCAACATGGTACATCCGAAGGACCATGGAGTCTGTATCGATGGAATGCGGCTACGAACACGAGAGAAAAGCTGCTCGATTTTCCTCTTGATGTGCAACCTCAATTCATTATTGGTGCCATCGACGAGAACCGGTTTATTCTTTTCTATCGTGATCTGATGGATCCGCAGCCGACTTCGAAAGGAAAATTTCCGATAGGCTGTTGGGATAAAAACCGCGGTAAAATGCTTTGGCGCATTCCAGTGACGAAGGAACCGATTCGAAATGAGAAACTTTCCCCGCAGCGCCGCTTTCTCTCTTTTAGCAAGGAGCGCGAAGTAATCTTGGTAGATCCACTAACAGGAGAATCATCTTCGTTAGCGCAATTTTCGGACACACCGATTACGGCTACGAGGTTCTCGACCGATGATCGGTTTCTGGCGGTAGCTACATCAGACCGTCGCATCATCTGTTTTCGCACCGATAATGGTCAAGAGGCGTGGGCAATCACTCTACCGGGAAGTGCGGCGACGGACATCTTCTGGTCCAAAGATCTTTGCACTCTAGCATGTGTTAGCCGTGATGGTTTTTTGAGAACCTTCGATGTTCATTTGCGTCAAATGACGGCCGAGATACGCTTATCGCTATCCGATCCAGTGAATATCCAAAGTTCTCCGGACGAGGATATCCTCTATATCCTCGGCCTCAACGGTACCATTCTCCGAGTCTCTTGTAACGCAATTTCTACATCGCGTTGATGAAAGTTAGTTTCTGCTTTGCAAAAGGGACACGAAAAACGTCCCGACTCTACATGACTTACACGGCTTCCCCAGCCAAAAATAATCATGAGCAGTATTCCCCGCCGCGGTCAATAAAGAAACCATAATAGACAAGAGCATGCGAAACTATATCGCAGCGAAGATACGCTTAAAAGTTATTTCTTGTACTCAACCATTTTCTTTATGTTAAGAATCAATCCTACCGCGGCTGTAGAGACAATCACCCCATCGACTTTCAGAATCTAACGTCGCTTCGATTTTGGGCCACCAAAATTCGATCGGGACGAATTCGATTTTTTACTCTTGCGACTTGTTGAACCACGCCCCTTCGAAGCCGAGCCGAAGGAAGAGCCGGAAGCAGTGCCGGACGAAGAACCGGATGAGGAACCTGTGTTGGCTTTCCAGGCGGGCTTGCGACGCGACGACTTACCAAATCCTGATTTCGCTCCCGGCCGAGAACCAGGTCGTGAACCTGGCCGTGAGCTCGATCCTGCTGCAGGACCACCACCACTTGGTCGAGCATCATTTCGCGTTTCATATCGATCCCGTCCTCCACCACGTGGTCCAGCTCCTGTACCGCGCGGTCGTTTCGACTTACCACCACGTGACGATTTACCTTTCGACGAATCGCCGTAGGATCGCAGTTCATGGTCTCCAGCATCCACTGAATGGAACGGATGATCGCGATCCACTGGGATTTCCATCCCAATCGTTTTTTCGATCTCCTGCAAGTACTTATACTCTTCCCCATCACAGAACGTGATGCTTTCGCCGCTTGCTCCTGCGCGAGCGGTGCGGCCGATACGATGCACGTAGGCCTCTGCTTCCACCGGCACATCGTAATTGATCACATGACTGATCTCATCGATGTCGATCTCGCGAGCTGCAACGTCC
>JBEGUT010000402.1:0-4555 GCA_041178745.1 Planctomycetota bacterium
AAAGATGAGTTTATCAAAATGGGAAGGCGTTAACGCTCATTCTCTTCCACTACCGCTACGAAAATACGCTGAAAGTGCTGTGCGAATTTGTCGTACAACTGCTCCATTGAATCTTCGTATTACGTGAAACTTATTTTTCTGAATTTTTCCTCGTTAGAAACTTCCTCGCGCATTACACTGCTAGAAGCGGGAACCAACAACAGTTCTTTACAGATAGTTGATGCTGTAGCATCGACACGTTCGACGCCCAACAATACCGTTTCACAAGTTTTCTCTAAAGCAAAGCAAATTCACCAATGGCAACCTTGCTTGTCGCAACTTGTATGATCCTCTTGTTTCCCCAAGATCCACCAACATCTCCGGAAGAGAAACAGGAACTAGTGTCGGAACTAAAGATTTTCGAGCCGTTGCTTGGCAAAACCTTTCGCGGCAAATTCGCTAATTCAACGCCAGAGAAACCTGTCTACGACGTCTCCCACTGGGAACGCGCCTTAAATGGTCGTGCTGTCCGAATTCTTCATTCTGTCAACGATGGCGAATACGGCGGTGAAACGATGATGATGTGGAATGAAAAGGAACAGCGGATCACCTATTGGTACTTTACGACCGCTGGATTTGTCACCCAAGGACATTTTGAAATCAATGGCCAAGAATGGGCTAGTATCGAAAAGGTGACTGGCAATAAAAACGGCATTACGGAAGTCAAAGCGACATCAACGTTGAAGAAAGATGGTAGCCTACATGTCGTATCGAAGTATTTGAAAGATAACGCCTGGGTCCCCGGTCACGAGATCCACTATTTTTCAACGCCGGAAGCTGTAGTCAAATTTCGTTGATGACAATCAAACCTTTGTCCGAGATTGCCTTACAATGCGTTTACTCTCAAATGCATCGATTATCTTCCGGTATTTTTTCTTGCTCACTTTAGGCGCTAGCACACAGGCCGAGGAAGCGATTTACTACAACCGAGACGTCTTACCGATCCTCTCTGAGCACTGCTTTTCTTGTCATGGTGCTGATAAAGCAACTCGTGAGGCTGAACTGCGACTCGACATGCCTGAAAGTGCATATGCCGCTAGAAACGGCCGACGAGCGATTTCTCCGAAGGATTTGTCCGCTAGCGAACTTTGGACTCGGGTTCAAAGCGACAACGATACACTTCGCATGCCACCTCTAGAAGCAAACCACCAACTCACATCCCAGGAGAAGCAGATTCTTGCTAAGTGGATCCAGCAGGGGGCCAAATACGCAGGACACTGGGCCTACCAATCCATTGAGATAGCCCCTCTTCCCAGTCAGCACGATGCAAACACCCCTATCGACTGTTTCATCGTTGCAAGATTAGAACAAGAAGGTCTATCTTTATCGGAAGCAGCATCTCCCAGTACTCTACTACGCCGCATTTCGTTGGATCTGACTGGCTTACCCCCAACCCCAGAACAGATTCTTTCGTTTACACAGTATCCTTCCGCAAATGCTTATGAACGACTGATCGATCAACTTTTGGCCTCACCTCAATTTGGTGAGCGCTGGGGACGCTGGTGGTTGGATTTATCGCACTACGCTGATAGCGATGGATATCTACAGGATTTTATTAGGCCCAATGCTTGGCGTTATCGCCAATGGGTTGTTGAATCCCTAAATTCCGATCTTCCTTTCGACCAATTTACTATTGAGCAAATCGCCGGGGATCTTCTACCCAATGCGATGGTATCGCAGCGGATTGCAACTGGTTTTCTCCGAAATACGCTGAGTAACCGTGAGGGAGGGGCAGACTTAGAGGAATATCGTATTCGACAAGTTGTTGATCGCACAAATACCGTTGCTACCACATGGCTTGCACTGACTATCGCCTGCGCTGAATGTCATGACCATAAGTTTGACAATCTTTCACAAGCTGACTTTTACCAACTATTTGCCTACTTTAATAACTCAGATGAAGCAAATATCGATGCTCCGTTACCTGGCGAACTGGAACCCTATCGACAAGCGGAAAGCGAATACCTTGAAAAAAGAAAAATGCTTTTGGAACCTCTTGCGAAAGATCTGGAGACACTTCAGCAAGCTTGGGAGGATAAGATTGTTTTCACCGAAACCAATCCTGGAGTCGACCATCGATGGGATCGGCAACTTGAAATACTGGGCCTCATCTGGGGACAAGGACTGGGCGAAGGACAATTAGAAGGCCTCAATTTAATTAAAACCCCACCCACTCAAAGATCTGAAAAAGATCAGCGACGACTGACAGACTACTTTTTGAAGCATGGATCCTTGATCGATCCAGATTCTTTCACCAAACACAATTTACCGCAAATCTCAAACGAACTGGAGAAACTTGCATCGACTTTACCGAGTATCAGCCGTGCGCCCACTATGACCAGGGCAGTAGTAGCTCGAGACACCTACATTCATCAACGGGGCGATTTTAGAAGGCCGGGTCGTGCCGTAAAGCCGTCGATTCCCTTACTATTTCGATCCAGCCAAACGGCGATCGATTCAACACGACTTGACTTGGCAAAATGGATTGCATCTCCATCCAACCCACTTACCGCTCGAGTCTTAGTCAATCGATTATGGCAGGAACTATTTGGAATCGGCATCGTTCGTACTTCTGAGAACTTCGGCGTTCGTGGCGAATTACCTTTCCATCCGGAGTTACTTGATTGGCTCGCTCATGACTTTATCAACCATGGCTGGAGTATCAAACATACAATCAAGCAAATCGTACTTTCAAAAACGTATCAGCAGTCATCGATTTTTATAAACAAGAATTCCGTCATCGATCCGCTAAATCGCCTAGTATCCAGGCAAGCTCGGCTCAGGCTTTCCGGAGAAACTATTCGCGATGTTGGTCTATTTTCCTCTGGGCTTCTCTCTAAAAAGATGGGAGGTCCAAGCGTACGTCCTTTTCAACCCGACAGCGTCAGCATGGAAGGTTTTGACAATAAATGGATAACCAGCGAAGGTGCCGATCGCTATCGCAGAGGCTTGTATACATTTATCCAACGCACTTCACCCTTTGCACAATTGGTCACTTTTGACTTCCCTGATTCATCGCGATCATGTACTCGCCGCGAACGCTCCAACACTCCGCTTCAAGCATTGAATCTTTTGAATGACCCAGTCTTCATCGAAATGGCTGGAAATCTTGCTCGACGATTATTAATAGACCCTCAGATGAGTGATAGTGAGAGATTAAGCTCAGCATTTCTTTCGGTTATCGGGCGTCTCCCTTCACCCATCGAAACTCAGCAGTCACTTGCATTGCTGGAGAAAGTAAAGCTTGATTTGAGGAGTCACAAATCGGTCAACGATGCCGAAGGCAGGACTTCGCAGAGCCCAAGAGACGTTGAACAATCAGCCTGGACCATTGTCGCAAGCGTACTTTTGAATCTAGATGAATTCCTAACACGCGAATAAAGGGCGATTCCATGTTTAGACGAAGTAATCACTCTATTCTTAATCGCCGATCTTTGCTGGCTTCTTCATGCTATGGGCTCGGAGCAATGGCTTTGGGCTCACTCTCCGCTGCAGAAAACATAAGAGATACTGCCGCCATTTCCGGTGCGCACTTTCCTCCACGTGTCCGCAATATCATTTTTCTTTTTATGTCCGGTGGTCCATCGCATCTAGATTTGTTCGACCCGAAACCTCAACTGACTCGACAACACGGTGAACCAGTATCCGCTTCGCTCACCAAAACGCTTGCGGATCCGGTGATTCGTGGTTCTGCAAAATACATGGCGAGTCCTCGCACCTTCAAACGCTGCGGCCAAAGTGGAATAGAATTTTCTGATTATTTACCCTACACATCTCAACTCGCCGATGAGATTTGTCTGATTCGGTCCGCCTATTCAGATCAGAGTAATCATGATCCTGCCCAACTGCTACTGAATTGCGGAACACCACTTTTTGGTAATCCTAGTTTTGGCTCCTGGGTTGTTTATGGATTAGGTTCAGAGTCTCGCGATTTGCCTGGCTATGTCGTCTTACTATCAAACTCTGGGAAAGGCGTCGATGCTGGAAGCTCTCTCTGGAGCAGCGGCTTTATGCCCTCAAATTATCGCGGTGTTACCTTTCGATCATCAGGCGATCCGATACTTTATCTTTCAAATCCACCCGGAGTTACCGATCGGATTCAGAAAAGTCGACTGGACCTCATCAAAAGCCTCGATCAACTTCACCACCAACAGGTAGCAGATCCTGAAATTGAATCGCGCATATCTGCTTATGAACTTGCATTTCGAATGCAGCACTCCGCACCAGAGTTGCTGGACTTCCGAGATGAATCAGAGTCGACTCAGCGGATGTATGGATTAGATCAAGAAATCACTCGCTCTTTTGGAACAAACTGCCTGCTCGCTCGCCGCATGGTAGAAAGAGGAGTTCGCTTTATTCAGCTGTTTCATTCCACTTGGGACGATCATAACTATCTAAACAAGAATCTTAAAACAAACTGTGACATGACGGATTTACCAACAGTTGGATTGATCCGGGATCTTAAACAACGTGGATTACTTGATGATACTTTAGTCATTTGGGCTGGCGAATTCGG
>JBEGUT010000403.1:0-4552 GCA_041178745.1 Planctomycetota bacterium
AGCGATGGCTTTGTCCGCCGCAACCTTTCCCGCCGCCTGTACTTCTTTCAAACCGGGCACGATCTCCGGCATTTGTTGAATCGCTCCAAATGCTGCACCCAATGAACAAGCAAAACCGATCGTAGTGACCAAAGTTGTGCGACGAAGATTCGGCGCGAACAAAGCAGCGATGCTGGGTCGACGCAAAGTGCCAGTCGCTTTCTTCTGACTCCATACCGGCGACTCAGGCAAAAACGGACGAATCAAAATCAATGGAATCGCAGGAATCAAACCCGACATCAACGTGTAACGCCAAGCTTCATGCTGATATGATTCTCCAATCTGTCCGAAGATACCTGTCAAGAAAGACGGAACCGCGATGGCAGGTAAATCCTTTGCAAAATCGACAGCCAGACCATTAGCGACAGCAACCATCAATCCACCGATCGAAGAGAAGGCCTGTGTGTATCCAAGTACTTTCTCGCGCTGCTTTGGATCAGGAAATAATTCGGCCAACCAAGCAACAGCAGCCACAAACTCGACGCACACTCCGATGAACGTCGTGCAGCGCAGAAAAAGAAGCATGTAGATGTTGGTTGAGAAACCGGCGAAGAAAGCCGAGAAGGCGTACAGCAGAATACTCCATGTCAACACAAACCGACGACCAAATCGATCTGTCAAATATCCACCCAGCAATCCGAAGATACCTCCTGCGACGGCAGGAAGATAAAAGAGCATAGCCCGCCAGTTGTTGTACTCAGGCGAACCAGGCAAAGCTCCCGTCAACTCCTGTAAACTGGGACGCAAAATCAGTGGCAGCATCAACAGTTCATAAATATCAAATGCAAAACCTATCGCAGCAATAATACAGATTAGCCATGTAACAGATGTCCACGGACTGCCAGATGCATTCTGACTTGCAGGAGCGGTAGAGGATGACATAGCAGATGTCTCAAAAGGTGGGAAAGGGGCGAATGCCAAACCATTGCCGTCGCATCATATCATAGTTGCCGAGGCAGCTAAACGCCGTCGCAGCAAAATTATCGACTCCGCCAAAGCCGACAACCGAGTTGTAATACAGCCTTCCCCGCAAGCTTTTTAACTATTGATGAGCATTGTCTCGCAGAGTTGTGAAATCGCTGCCTCGTCCTTCAGACGATAAACAGAAATCCTTTGAGCCACCAACATTCCAGCGGTAGAAGCAAATGCTTCATCTTCGTAACTGTTAATGATTGCTGAAACCGCGTAACCTTGCTGTCTTAACATCCCAAGAGCCAAGGCACTCCTTTCGTCCAGTTCCTGCAGCAAGACCACGACCGAGGTATCGCGAGGAATCCGAGACTGTGTTTCTGCCAATAATTCGGGCAATCTCAATCCGTCGGTTCGCTCCAACCTCGCAAGCGTCCTAAGCACCTGATTAAAATTCTCGACTCCACGTTGTGGAGGGACAACGACAGGTCGCAAGCGATCGCTTTTCTCTTCCATTGCGGCGCTCTGCAGAGCAGTGTCGCGCGTGCGCAAATCTGATTCCCATCCATCAAGTCGAATACGATCAGCCGCATCACGTCCATTGGAAATCAAGCCAAACGGTTGCTGCATCTGAAATAGTAAATGACAAAGCGATGCTGCCGCCGTAACAGCTAGATCGGTTCGTATCGGTTCGTGCCGATCGGGATTACTCGCTCGATGCATATCGACTACCAACGTCGCCCCGGCAACCGATGTCGGCTGATACACCTTGCTTTGTAAATGTCCAGTCTTTGCCGTCGCGCCCCAATGAATTCGGCGAATCGGATCCCCCAATTGATAACGGCGAATCCCTGCCATCAATGTTGGATCTTCGAACAAGCGATAGGTAACTTTAACTTCCCCCACAGGCCGACGGGAAGCGATGTTGTAACCCAAGATTGGAATCACCTTGGGAAGCACCAACAGAAAAAGAGGTTCTGACGCGACACGAAATCTGCGATATAGTCCCAAAAAGTCGCCTGTTTCCAATACCACGGGGCCCAATTGAAAGTAACCACGACGTAGCGCTTTCGCGCGATAAACGATCTTCTTTGTTTCGCCACCGCGCAATTTGGTGAGCATTACGCGATGCCCCTCAATTAACAGCGAGGGTGGAGGACCAAAGATCGCTGACTTCGGTAGTACTTCTTCAACCAACAGCCAAGGGATCCAGACCCTCCCCTCGTTGTTCAGTTCGATCGTTACTTCAACCGTTTCCCCAATCTCGATCTCGCTCCGACTCAGCTTTCGAGAAGCAATAGCATCACGGATCCAACGATTGGACAACCAGCGTGCAAGGAAGAAAATACCTCCCAAGGCATAACCGCAATAGACCAAAAGCGGAACATTGAAAATCAAGCCGATCGCTAATAACAACGCAACCGCAGCGATGTATCCCATCGCAGTTATCCTATATTTCCGAGATCATTCGACGCCGGTATCATCGGCACCGCGATCTCTCCCAACAAACTGTCGACGATCGCTTCCGATGTGATCTTTCGCAAACGACTTTCTGGCTTGACGACCAAACGATGTGCAAGAACCGGTGACGCGATTCTCTTCACATCATCCGGTTGCACGAACTCTCTACCTCGAATCGCTGCCATCGCTTGACTGGTTCGAAACAATGCGATCGATGCTCGGGGGCTTCCCCCTAAAACCAAGTCGCCATGATGTCGTGTCTCATGAACCAGTTCCAAAATATAGTTGCGAATCTTCGCATCGACGTAAACATCTTTAACAGCTTCCTGGCAAGCGACTAACTCAGCTGCTGACGACACCGCAGTTAACGTCTCTAAAGGATGAGTCTTCTCTAACATTTGCAGCATCCTAAGCTCCTCCTCCATGGCAGGATACCCAAGCGTGAACTTCATTAAGAATCGATCCAACTGTGCCTCGGGTAGCGGAAACGTTCCTTCGTGATCTACTGGGTTCTGCGTTGCGATCACAAGAAAAGGTTGTTTCAGAGTATGTGTGATACCATCTACCGTAACACGCGCTTCGGCCATTGCCTCCAACAGCGCTGCCTGAGTTCTTGGAGTCGCGCGATTGATCTCGTCTGCCAGCAAAATCTGTGTGAATACCGGCCCACTGCGAAACTCAAATTCTGCGGTCCGCTGATTGAAGATCGACGCTCCTGTGATGTCCGTAGGAAGCAAATCAGGCGTGCACTGAATTCGCTTGAAATCACAGCCGATGCTTTTCGCCATCGCTCGAGCAAGCATCGTCTTAGCAACTCCAGGAACATCTTCTAAGAGTATGTGTCCACCGGAGAACCACGACACGAGAGAAAGCACTAATTGCTTACGTTTGCCGACAATACACTTCTCGACATTGCCAATAATCTTTTTTGCAACTTCAGTAACCGCGACCACTGTCTAGTCTCCAGCGTAAAGCTTTGAAAACAGAGCTAGCCCAAATAATGACGTTGGAATTTATGAATTCAATTTAGGAAAGTTTTGCGTAGCGATGATCCCAAAAGTTTATCAACGATGGTACTCGACCAGTACGCCGAAATACTTTTTGATAAAGTCAACTAGTGATGACTTGCTAAAAGCCGATTTCCAATACGATTCAGTCAGGCTAAGTACTAACAGTGTACTTATTCGGTAACACGATTGCCCCGTGTACTACCCAAGAAAAGGGCCCCGTTTGCTAAAATTTCCAGCGGAATTCCACTCGAACCCCGGCCACATCGCGCTGATCAAGCATCCAGCCATACATCAGATCGGTTCGAATCAGGGTGCAATGATTCAATGGCTTCTGGTAACGAGTACCAAGTGCATACTGATTACCGGGTGCAACTCTTATCTCTTCACTGCCGTGAGTTCCTAAAGCCGCAGCTTCAACAACCCATTGGTCACGAAAGTTTGGCCCAAGCATATTTAGACCAACGGCTGTTCCATACGTATTGAAACCTGTAGCATCCAGTGTTGGATAGCCCGTTAGGTTATCCGATTCAAAATTGATTCCGGTATTGCGAAGGACTCCTCCAGCGCCCGCAGCACGAGCCACCGATTGCGTTCGACCAACACCACACCACATATTGCAGTACGGAACGAACATGTAGGGGTTGGAACTGATCAGCGAGTTCTCCAACAATATCAAATTACCGTCAGCGGTTCGCTCGTCTCTCTCTCCCTGTTGACCAAAATTACCAATCCAGCGAACCGAATTGCTGATGCGATGAAAGTATCGACGAGTAAATGCGAGCGTGCAGTTATTGTAGCTTCGCCCTTGGTTCTTCGTATCATCCAAGTAGGCATATCCTGCTTCGATGTAGCCTTCATACGCATCGATAAACCAAGCCGTCCCAAAGACGTCCGCTGCATTGTTATCGTTACCAAAAGCTGGACTGTTGATCTGATCGAAACCGACAAAAAATGTACCATCGAAGTTTGACCAAACCAAATTCGGGTTATTTCTCGAAGGAATAGTCCAAGCGACAGCAGCTACAGCATCTTCCATCCATACGCCATTTTGGAATAAAAGAGGTGCAAGTCCGACGGTGAACGGCATATCAAACGGATGCTGCGTTCCTGTCACGCCACCAAGAATTTGCCCA
>JBEGUT010000404.1:0-4539 GCA_041178745.1 Planctomycetota bacterium
CTCTCGGCCTTACCCGCTTCGGGACAGCGGGGCTGACGAAAACGTATTGGCCATGGTGCTTCTGCGGTCTCTGCAATGCGATGCCTTTTGCAATCTACCAAATAGGTACCGCTGCCGATCGCTGCCATTAGCTAGATAGCCTGATATCCGTTGCGCCTATAGATGTCAGTCTTTCTTCACCTTTTCTGGGATCTCTTTGACCTCTTCGGGATGCCAGTTGAGTTGTCGCTTCAGAAAATTGAATGTCCCTATACCGTTGATCGTGTGCGGCCCATCAAACCACTCAATCTCGGTTTGCTCCGGTATTTTCAATTTGCTCGCATAGAGATAACGCACCTTCGCATACTCGTAAGCCACGGTCCAGTCATCCCCAACACCATCGAAATGACCGCGTTCAACCATGAAACCGCGCGGAGCTATCAGCGCCGCCATTTCAGCATAGTTAAATGTTCCACCCAAATTGAATTCAAAAATTTCGTACTCGCCGAAGTTGGTGTAGGAACGAGGGTTAATCGTAGACGCGTTTTTGTCGACCCATTCGTTGAAGTCGGCGGAACAGATCGACAATTTGTAATCGGTTACAAGTGCTGGAACTCTCATCGCCGTCTTTCCACCATACGATAGGCCATAAAAGCCAATCCGCTCAGGATCGACAAAGTCGAGCGTTTGAAGCCAATCTACAATTTGTTGATGCTGTGGAGTGATGATCGAGAACAAACTTTTCTTTAGCGGATTCGCTTTGCGTTGCAAGCTGCGAAAACGATCCGTGAAGATGTAAAGGTTCTGCGGAGCAAAAGTAATGAAGCCCATTTCCGCTAAACGAGCGGCAAACGCTTTGTAGGCATCGTAGCCCTTTTCACCGATAACATCTTGAGGGCGGCCTTCTAGTCCATGCTGACAAACAACCACAGGTCGCTTTTCACCCGGCTTCAAATCTTTGGGAAGTAAAAGCAATCCGTAAGCAAACACATCAGGATAGACATCGAGAACCACTTCATGGGCAACCCATTTCTCTTGTTCCAAGAAGACTCGTGAGCGCGCGTTGAAGGGCATCACTTCATTCGGAAATCGCCCGATGATCTCTTCGTAAAAAAATTCACGCATCTTCTTAGCGGATGCTTCGAAGGCTTCAACCGAGCTGTAGTCGAATTGAGCAACGGTCGAAGCCTGTCGCACATAGTGACTATCTCGCAATAGATTCTGCGAATGGCGATCGTATTCATAAATCTTATCTTTCATCGCCTTGTCATGGTCGCTCGCCAGCGTCTTCTCGTACGCTGCGGAAACACGCGGAAGATTCGAGGAAGTTGTGGATTGGGTTTCAACTTTCAGCGATTTTAGAAACGCGGAAATCGCTATCTCCGAGCCATAAGGCCCCTCCCCTTTTTCACTAACAGCTAATTCAAGGATCGGTTTATCTTTGAGTCCTGCGATTAATGCATTTGCTTTTCCAAATTCTTTCTCGACTGCCTCAAGCCCTGGAGTTCGCAACTCGGCTGGCGCCCCTTTACCACCCTTCAGCACCGTTTCGGGACCCTGACAAGCTTCGATGATCAAGGCACGCGGAGCTACCATCGCAGCGAGCTCCGCATCCCCGAAGCGTTCAAGAAGACCAAAAATATTTCGATCGATCGGTTCGCTCCACATGGAGTTGCGTGAAGTAAAGTGGCCGCTGATACAAGCTGCATCGATACGAGGGTCAACCGCTGCAGCATAGAAACTTAACAGCGCCCCTTCTCCCCATCCGATCACTCCAATTTTTCCAGAGTTTGAAACTTCTCGGTGCATCCAATCGACCGCTGCGAGGATTTCTTGCACCTCATAAGCCACCAAACCGCGACCTAATTCAAAACCAGCGCGATAGATCCATTCGCGAGCGGGCAATTGAGGTAAGCGGTCGCTGCGATCTACCAGCATCGGGACCAAGACCAGACACCCCTGCTCTGCCAGCCGTCGCGCGTACTGCGACTGCGGAGCGACTCCAGGTACAAGACCGACAAGTTGCTCAGGGGTAATGCCGCAATCAGGAACGGCAACAATCTGAGCTTTCGCCTTTTTTGTCTTCCCATCGCTGGAGGTCGGAATCAGCAATAGGCCGCGAGCCGTGTTGTCCGCGAAGCTTGACCAAGTCACCGAATGAATCTCATAACCCATTCCTGTTCCGACCAAGGAGGAGCGACTGGGTGAGGAAGCAAAGCGAGGTTCCGTGTTTTGTGGCCGAGCATCTCGAAGTCCGATTCGACTCTTAAGCAATTCGCGATTCGACTCCAGTGCTGCGTTGTAAGCTTCGGGACCGGAGTAATCACGTTTCCAAAACTTCTCGCGATTCTTCTCAGCGTTTTCTATTTCTCGTAGAAGAAACCGATCGGCACCAGCTACCAATTGTGAAGCGATATCACCAGTCATGGTGAGCGGCTGCGTATTAGGCAACGATCCGACAGCGACTTTAGCCCTACTCGAAGTTTCCTGGGCACGCGATGGCACCCCAAGCAATAGACTTAACGCAACAGTGGCACTGCAACAAGCTGTACGAAATCTTAATGAGTTGGACAAGTTCATTGCTGCGGTTCTCCAGGCGGGAACATTTGGAGGTGGGAAAAGTTGTCCACTTAGTTGACCATCTCGGCACGCTCCAATCAAGCACTCATCTGCACCCCTTTCCATGCCTGTTTATCGGCAAAGCCCTTGCCGTAGACGTCCGTTGCTTTATGAATCGGTTGTAATTGCCGACGCCAAAATCACCAAGAGTTAAAAAGCGTGATCCTACATCGAAACCAGCTCCAATAATCCACGCAAAAACATTGCCTAAACATTCGATCGTCGGGAATCTCTCTGGCGTTCGATCATCTAATAATGCGATATTGCTCACGATTGAAATTGTCGATTCGACTCTCTTGGGATCTTTCCGAGAAGACGAAACTGGCTGAACTTTTACATGGGCTTGGCGGATTGAATGCATTCCCACGATCATAAAGAGTCGGAGTCGTCGTGTTGTCACGGTGACTCCGAATGCCATACAAGTGAGGTAGACAGGCAACGGTCCCCAGTCCCAGGCGCTGGGAATGGGCGTGTCTTCGAAGTTAGTGGGCTTGATTGCGCTGAAGAAATCGAGATTTTGAATCGCGCGTTAAGCGATCTGGTGGGAGGTCGTCAACAACTATCGTTTGATGTTCTCCGAGGTCGCATGTTTGTGTCCGATAAAGCAGCATCGGTTTCCTCCGAGGTTATTCTGACTCGAATTGCGGCGACCGGGATGAAGGGGACAGAAATTACCGGTCAGGCTGCCAGTTTATCCCGACCACATGCTAGCCCTTGGCGATTATTGCTTACCTGGCTGTGTGGGTTATCGATTCTCACAGCACTCGGTATCGATATCGCCGTAACGAAAGATGTCGGCATACTTCTAACGCATAATGATGCAGCATCCCATCCTGTTGCGATCACGTTTTACTCACTCGCTTGTCTGTTAGGTATGCTGCTTGTCTTACCGAAAGCGTGGTATGCTCTGCGGAGTCTTCGGCCAGACATGAATCTGCTGATGGTGATCGCTGTTTGTGGTGCGCTCGCGCTACAGCAATGGCTAGAGGCAGCGACCGTCGCGTTTCTATTCTCAATTTCGCTTCTACTGGAATCTTGGAGTTTGCAACGAGCACGAAAAGCGATCGAGGCATTGATCGATACTCGGCCGTCGGAAGTAAGAATCGTGCACGACAATGGCGACGTGCAAATGTTGGCTCCTGAGAAAGTGCAAATCAGCGACAAGTTTCTGGTCAAGCCTGGAGAGCGCATCCCGCTGGATGGCCTCTTGCTTTCAGGTGCGACAACAGTCAACGAGTCCGCGCTTACTGGAGAAAGTGTACCTGTTGTTAAAAATATCGGGGCTAAAGTATTCGCAGGTACAATCAATGGTGAAGGAGCATTCACTGCGACCAGTGCGGCAAAGTCTGAAGATACAAAGCTATCGCAGATCTTGCGTTTGATTCAGCAGGGGCAAAACAAGAAAGCGAAAGTTGAGTTGTGGGTGGAGCGATTTGCACGCGTCTACACGCCTATCGTTATGGTACTGGCAGGTTTGATTGGCATCATTCCACCATTGATGTTGGATCAAGCTTGGTCGAAATCGATCTATCATGCTCTTAATTTATTGGTCATCGCATGTCCATGCGCTCTAGTCATCTCAACACCCGTCAGTATCGTAGCGGCTCTCACTTCTGCGGCTCGATATGGAGTGCTGGTTAAAGGAGGAACGTTTTTAGAAAGCGCTGCACAACTTCAGACCCTCGCTTTCGACAAAACTGGAACGCTGACCGAGGGTAAGCCGTCTGTCACTGATTTGATTCCTATGAGTGGCCATACCGAAGAAGAACTGTTGCTGAGAGCATCGACATTGGAGTCGATGAGCGAACATCCGTTGGCTAACGCCATCGTGCGATATGCGAAAGAGCGAGGGATTGCGCCTGCGACGGCAGAGAATTTCAGAATGGTTCCAGGCAAAGGAGCCAAGGTTATTTCGATGGTAAACGATATCGCATCGGTTCC
>JBEGUT010000405.1:0-4538 GCA_041178745.1 Planctomycetota bacterium
ACCCGTAAATCGATAAGGGCAACACTTTATGGCATCGATCGTGGAGCTCGCCTCGTGTTCCCGTTTGTTGGCCATTGAAGTATACTCGATGAGGCATCCATTTGTGGGCTCCATCGATAGCGGTCGGGTGCTCGCAAGAAATAACGTTTCGTTAAAATTAAGTAAAAAGCAGAGTGCCACTTATTACGAAACTCTCTCGCGAAAACCTTCAGTAAGAAAGCACAGAGTAGTTGTAATTCATGCGATCCGGTTTAGTAGTTGGTGCTGAAACAGAAATTCAATGGCAGGTGACTGCCGAGCATGTGATTCATCTCGGTTATCCTCCACCGAGCAACCCGCAGGCGTGGTTGGCTCCTAACGCGAACTATCGCGGTACT
This sequence comes from Planctomycetota bacterium, assembly GCA_041178745.1. Taxonomy (GTDB): domain Bacteria; phylum Planctomycetota; class Planctomycetia; order Pirellulales; family Pirellulaceae; genus JAFLCP01. The sequence goes on from JBEGUT010000405.1 coordinate 378, forward strand.
TCTGTCGCAGTATTCTCGACTCCCAATATGATTTTGATGATGGAGAGAGCAGCACGGAAAGCTCTTGAGCCCTATCTGGAACCGGGGGAAGAGTCGGTTGGAGCTGCCGTATCGGTCGAACATCTCGCCGGAACGCCAATCGGTTCGAAGGTTCGTGGCGTTGCTAAAGTGACTGCGATCGATGGACGCAAAGTGGATTTCGAAATAGCAGCCTACGATCAACATGAGATTATCGGTCGCGGAACTCATCGACGAGCCGTAGTGGTGACACAGAAGTTAGCTGAGCGGATGCAGGCTAAGAGAAATGCTGGTCTAAAGTTGGAGGTTAGTTCTATGGCTTCATCTCCCCAGTCATCAACAAACACAACGCAATCGCTACCAACGCTCACGACTTTGCAGTGTCAGCTCAAAGGAGCGATTTTGAAGGTGACCTTGAATCGTCCTCAGAAACTTAACGCAGTCAATCAGCAGATGACTTCTGATTGGGAATCGCTCAATCGCTATTTGGCTGTACATCCGGAAATACGAGTCGTGATCGTAACGGGTGCTGGAGAAGCGTTTTGCGCAGGCGATGATGTTCCCGAAGTTGGAACTCTCGATTTACCGACCGCACAGGAACTGAGCTATCGCCAAGCGAGAATGTACCTTGCTTGGGAGCAATTGCCGCAAGTTTTCATCGGAGCAATTAACGGGATCGCATTTGGAGCCGGTTGTGTTGTTGCGGCTGCTTGTGATCTGAGGCTGGCGGCAACCAATGCCCAATTCGGGATGCCTGAAATTTTATTGGGTTGGCCTCCCGGTTATGGAATCGCTCAGTTAACCGCGTTGGTTGGTAAAACGAGAGCGATGGAGCTCTGTTTGACGGGCCAACCGATCTCTGCTCAGCGAGCCTTAGAGTATGGTTTAGTACATCGTTTGGTCCCGGCAATACAAATCACCTCGGCGGCGCAGCAGTGGGCGGAGCAGCTATTGCAGCTACCCGCTCAAGCGATGCGCGAAACCAAGAAATTGATCCATGCGGACGAAGGTTTGCAACCTAAGACCGCTTTCTTGGCAGATACTGCATCCTACATCGATTGCTTAGGACAACCCGATGCGAAAGAAGGTATCACAGCCTTCAAAGAAAAACGGGCTCCGAAGTTTCGTCAGCCTTAGCTACCTGATTTTCCATAGCTTCTTCTGCTTCTAGTATCTTCAGCGTTGTCTTGATCACTGTATCGGGATTCAGTGAGATACTGTCAATACCGTGGTAAACGAGGAACTGAGCGAAAATAGGGAAGTCGCTGGGGGCTTGACCACAGATGCCAATTTTCCTCCCTGTCTTTTTGACTCGTTCGATAGCCATCTGAAAAAAATCCAACATCGCGGGATCTCTTTCATTAAAGACATGAGCCACGATTTCTGAATCGCGATCGACACCCAAGGTCAACTGAGTGAGGTCATTGGACCCGATCGAAAAGCCATCAAAGATTTCCGCGAAGGCTTCCGCCGCAATAACATTGCTCGGTATTTCGCACATAACATAGATCTCTAGACCGAAACGCCCTCGCTCCAGGCCGTAAGCCTGCATCACTTGCAGTACTTTCTTCCCTTCCTCCACCGTGCGGCAGAAGGGAATCATCAGCTTCACATTGGTAAGTCCCATTTCTTCGCGAACTCTTTTCATGGCAAGACATTCAAGCCCGAAAGCGGCGCGGTAGCGAGGGTCATAGTAGCGTGAAGCACCACGGAAGCCGATCATCGGATTCTCTTCTTTCGGCTCGTAGATTTCACCTCCTAGCAAGTTTGCGTATTCATTACTTTTGAAATCGCTGAGACGAACGATAACGTCCTTGGGGTAAAATGCAGATGCAATCATACCGACACCACGAGCAAGTCGCTCGACAAAGTACTGTGTCTTATCCTGATAGCCCGACGTCAATTCGGAAATTCTTTTCTTGGTTTCTCCCTCGGTAAGTTGATCGAAGTGGATCAGAGCGAGTGGGTGGATCTGGATCTGATTCCCGATAATAAACTCCATACGTGCTAGCCCGACTCCATCATTGGGTATCGAGGCAAGGGAAAAGACTTCATCGGGTTTGGCGACATTCATCATGATGCGCGTTCGGGGACGCCGCAGGTTCTTCACGTTAATCTCTTCGCGATGAAAAGGAAGTTGTCCGGCATGGACCAAGCCGGTTTCTCCTTCTGAACAGTTCACGGTTATGTCCTGGCCCGTGCAGAGAACCTCAGTTGCTTTGACTGCTCCCACAATTGCAGGAAGTCCAAGTTCACGACTTACGATGGCCGCGTGACAAGTGCGACCTCCGCGATTGGTAATGATGGCCGAGGCTCGTTTCATAATTGGTTCCCAGTCGGGATCCGTCTTATCGGTGACCAAAATTTCCCCCGGTTGTAAATCTTGCAGATGACACGCGTCGTTGATGATGCGAGCTTTGCCAACTCCGATACGTTCCCCGATCGAGCGACCCGTGAGAAGAACATCACCGCGCTGTGAATCGAGGTGGTAGGATTCAATCACGTCGAGCGATTTTCGCGAGTGGATCGTTTCTGGTCTCGCTTGCACGATAAAAAGTTCGCCGGTCAAACCATCCTTAGCCCATTCGATATCCATGGCCGTATGCTGGCCGCGACGATGGCTATAGTGCTCCTCGATAATACAAGCCCAATGAGCCAGAGTCAGGATGTCATCGTCGGTGATCGCAAAATGCTCACGCTCCGCTTTAGGTACGGGTACATTTCGCGTCATGCGATTGCCACCAAGGTCATAGATCAACTTGAATTCCTTCGTGCCAAGCTCCTTTTTGATAATCGGTTGATAACCTTTCATTAATGTGGGCTTGAAGACATAGAATTCATCTGGCGTGACCGACCCTTGGACGACGTTTTCGCCAAGACCATAAGCTGCGTTGATTAGCACTGCATTGCGAAAGCCACTCTCTGTATCGATAGAGAACATCACTCCAGATGCCCCAACGTCGCTTCTTACCATCCGCTGCACCCCGACTGATAGCGAGATAGAACTTTGCGAAAATCCCTTGTCCACGCGATAGGAGATAGCTCGATCGGTAAATAACGAGGCAAAGCAACGGCGGACAGTATCCAATAGCGGTTGGACGCCACGTACATTCAGATAGGTTTCTTGTTGTCCAGCAAAGCTCGCATCGGGTAAATCCTCGGCCGTCGCACTGCTACGAACAGCAACGTCCAGCGGTGACAACTCACCACCAAGTTTTATATAGGCCTCCGTGATTGCTTTTTCGAGAGACGGTGGAATCGGCGAATCGAGAATGGTTTGACGAACCATTCCACCTCGCTGCTGAAGATTAGCTATATCCCTTGTATCAAGATCTGCAAGAATTTCCGTAATGCGATTTTTTATACCATTTTGAGTCAGGAAATATTGATAGGCATCTGCCGTGATCGCGAAACCGTTTGGTACACGCACACCATGACCGCTCAACTGGCGCACCATTTCGCCCAGTGACGCATTCTTTCCGCCCACTTTAGGCACATCGGAAATCTGTAATTGATCGAAAAATAGTATAAATTCTGGCGGAGAAATATCTGAATTCATAGGTTTTAACCTTTTTAAGATACCCTGGTACTTAGTGATCCAGTCATCCAATGATTCATCAACGATCGTCAGAGAATGTGTGATCTACCCTTCTTTCGTTGTTATCAGTCAAGCTGTTCCTGTGCTGATCAAGCAAATGATGTTCCAGGCAATATTGAAAGGGTATGGAAATTGCTTTCTCTGAAATGAGTATTAGTCCACCTCGTTCTTAGAAACCAATGAAACTTTATTCGTTTTCGGGGGCTTGCAGCGCGTGTCCCGCGTTTATCGTAAAGCTTGCACTGCTAGAATATCGCGATCAACATCGAGTGGTAATCAAAAAGCGGACAAGCGGCAGTAAGGATAAAGTGATCGATGTCAACCAATCGCCGACAGGAACTAGAGTCGTTGGGCTTACGGTCTTATTTCGATCAGGAGCATTGGGAACAGTTTCTTCAGATCGCGGAAGACTGTTCGCTGCGGGCGGGAGAGTATCTCTTTCATGAGGGTGAACAGAATCCTTTCGTCTATCTGCTGATTGATGGTCAAATCGATCTGTCGATGAAGGTTCCTGGTCGAGGCGACGTATCGATTTGACCATCAAT
>JBEGUT010000406.1:0-4511 GCA_041178745.1 Planctomycetota bacterium
AGATGGGCTCCAGGTCGACGCTGTTCGTGGCTTTTTACTGCAAGCAACGGCGGGAGAAGATGCCATTCGCCAAGTTGCCGCCACCCTACTTGCCGATCCAGTAACGGAAAAAGCCATCATCGCTCCCGTCGGCGACGCACTGCTCGCTAAGGCTCCAAATTCCAGCAACACTTTGGTTCATGTTCTCTTTAAGCCTGGTGTTATGGATCCTGTTGCTCTCAGCACCAAGCAAGCTCTTAAAGACCTCAAACTAGACGTCCAAGAAGTTCGCACGCTGAGAAAATATTGGCTCAGTCCTTTGTCACCCAGCGACCTCAATCGCCTTACCTCCAAGTTGCTCGCCAACGACTCGATCGAACAAGTTGTTGTCGGGCCACTGCAACTAGATCACTTAGATATCGGCTCGAAGTATGAACTAAAACTTGCCACCGTCACACTTCGCAGTCTACCTGATGACGCGCTTCTGAAACTCAGTCGCGATCATCAACTTTCGCTGTCGCTTCCTGAAATGAAAACGATTCAGGCCCACTATCAAAAGCTTGATCGCGATCCCACCGATATCGAACTAGAAACGATCGCTCAAACTTGGAGCGAACACTGCAGCCACAAAACGTTGGCGGGTAAAATCGATTATCGCGACGAACGTGGATCGCAGCATTTTAAAAACATGTTGCGCGAAACGATCTTTGCTGCCACCGAGCAAATCCGCGCTGACCTGGGTGATCAAGATTGGTGCGTCAAAGTCTTCAAAGACAATGCAGGTATTGTTCGATTCGACGACCAGTACAACATCGTCTTCAAAGTAGAGACACACAATCACCCTTCTGCGATCGAACCTTATGGTGGAGCGAACACGGGCATCGGTGGTGTGATACGCGATCCATTGGGAACAGGCTTGGGTGCAAAACCAATTTGCAACACAGACGTCTTCTGCTTTGCTCCACCCGATACCGATCCAGCGACTTTGCCACCAGGCTGCTTGCATCCTCGACGAGTGATGAAGGGAGTGGTCGCGGGTGTTCGCGATTACGGCAATCGTATGGGAATACCAACGGTCAACGGCGCCGTCTACTTCGATCGTCGTTACTTAGGAAATCCGCTCGTCTATTGTGGTAACGTGGGGATTTTACCTCGCGACAAATCCGACAAGGAAGTTCATCCTGGCGACTGGATCGTAGCCATCGGAGGACGCACTGGTCGCGATGGAATTCACGGGGCTACTTTCAGCAGTATCGAATTGACAAGTGAAAGTGAAGCGATCTCTGGTGGTTCCGTACAAATCGGGAACGCCGTTATGGAAAAGATGGTTCTCGACGTGTTGCTGCAAGCTCGCGATGAAAATCTCTATCACGCGGTGACCGATTGCGGTGCAGGGGGCTTCAGTAGCGCTGTTGGTGAGATGGGTGAAGAAATCGGCGCAGAGGTTTGGCTGGATCGCGCCCCGCTGAAATACGATGGCTTAAGTTACACCGAGATTTGGATCAGCGAAGCTCAAGAGCGTATGGTGCTCGCCGTTCCTCCACAAACTTGGGAACGCTTTGAAAAGATCTGCGCAAGTGAAGGAGTCGAAGCGACCATCATTGGTCAGTTTGTTCCAACCGGTCAACTGCGATTGATGTACAACAACCAGGAAGTAGGTTCGCTATCGATGGAGTTTCTCCACGACGGTCGTCCACCGGTAGTACGTCAAGCGACTTACCATCCTCCTGCACCAATTCCGTTGCCAGTTCCCGATCTCAATCGATCTGGAATCGAAGGGACGATTCGCAAGATCCTCGGTTCTCTCAATGTCGCCAGCAAGCATTGGGTGATTCGCCAGTACGATCATGAAGTTCAAGGTGGAAGTGTTATTAAGCCATTGGTTGGCCCGATGAACGATGGTCCGTCTGATGCTGCAGTGGTACGCCCACTTCTGGATAGCTCCAAAGGTATCGTCATCAGCTGCGGGATGAATCCGCACTATGGTGACCTTGATCCTTATCACATGGCCACCAGCGCGATGGATGAAGCGGTGCGCAACGCCGTATGCGTGGGCGCCGATCCTGAACGAATTGCTCTGCTAGATAACTTCTGCTGGGGTAACACGGATCGACCCGAAACGCTCGGCACTCTGGTTCGCGCAGCGATCGCTTGCCGCGATCTTGCCGTTCTTTGGAAAACTCCATTCATCAGCGGTAAAGATAGCTTGAAGAATGAATTTGCCTGGGTCGACAGCCAAGGTGAAAAACAAACGCTAGTTATTCCTTCTACCCTGCTCATCAGCGCCATGGGCCAAATCGACGACGTCCGCAAATGCGTGACGATGGATGTCAAGGAAGCAGGGAATAAGCTCTACCTTGTGGGCCCAACTCGCAATGAATTCGGCGGCTCTCACTTCGCTCTGGTTCACAATCTAGTCGGAGGTGAAGTGCCGAAGGTTGATGCAAATCTTGCCAAGCGAGTTTTTGTCGCTCTGCATCGAAGTATCAAATCAAGTTTAGTGAGATCCTGCCATGACCTCAGTGAAGGTGGATTGGCGGTTGCTGCCGCTGAGATGGCCTTCGCAGGTCACTTAGGTATCGATCTCGATATCGGAGAACTATGTCAAAATCAATTCGTTGATCCCCTTACAGCACTCTTCTCTGAGTCCAATTCACGCTTCCTTGTTGAAGTTCCAGCAAGCAAAGCAGCAGCTTTCGAGAAAGAGTTCCGCGATCTGCCGATCGCTTCGGTAGGACATGTGGTAGGTGGTCCTAAGTTGCGGATATTGGCAGGTCACCAATGCGATCCAGTTCTAGCAGATCTCGATTGGAATGAACTGAAGCAAACTTGGTTGAAGCCACTGAATTGGTAATCCGAAATAAACACGGAGGAGAATGACGTGGCCAAAAAGGAAAGGCCCCAGAAAGATCCGAAAACCGAAAATCAAGCCATTAAAGATCATTCTGGAAAACAATCCCAACAACGTCACTCTTCCGATCTTTCCTCGATCGTTCGGAATGACACCGCGCGATCTCGTTGGATTAGCGTGTTCGTCGGAGCCTTGCTTCTATGGACCGCATTTCCTCCTTTAGGTCTTGCGCTGACAGCCTTCTTCGCGCTGGTTCCTTGGCTTTGGCTAGTCCAGCAGACTGCGCCACTGCAACGAAAGGATTACTTTAAACTTTGGCTTGCTGGTTCACTCTTCTGGCTCCTAACACTTCAAGGCATCCGTCTGGCGTATTGGCCTCTCTATGCAGGCTGGTTCGCTCTTTCGCTTTACCTCGCTGTCTACATTCCGTTGTTCGTAGGAATAACTCGCATCGCCGTTCATCATTGGCGAATCCCACTTATAGTTTCTGCTCCTTTGGTATGGTGTAGCCTCGAATTGACGCGAAGCTATTTCCTGACAGGCTTCTCAGGCTTGCTGCTCGCCCACAGCTTCGCGCGAGTGCCGATTGTTTTGCAACTAGCAGATCAAATCAGTATCTACGGTATCGGAGCCTGGATCGTTTCGGTCAATGTCGCTTTGATTGAGCTCCTTCCTTGGAGACTGGGTCAATCGCCTCCACAGGATTCCGTTCGACCACGTTGGCTTCCTCTTTCTATCGCCCTGTTATCAACGTTATCGATCCTTGGATACGGCTTTTATCGAATCCGCGAAACAGAGTTATTGAAGCAGCAACAGCCAAAACTCCTGCGGATAGCGCTGATCCAAGAGAATGCACCGACGATGTTCGAAGCCACGGCTCAATTACGACACGAAGCTTGGCAGCGTTACGCGACGGGAACCCGTAAAGCAAGGGAACGATTCGAGGACATTCAACTTGTCGTATGGCCGGAATCGGTCTACACCGCTAACGAACCGATCATGCTTGACTACTCCAAAGGGAAGATCGCACCCGAATTAGCTTCAGCCGGCGTGAAAGCGGAAGATCTACCACAGACAGTTCTCTCGATGTCACGTCTTTTTCAGCTTAAAGCCGAATCACTTATTCGTGCTGCGAATCTGGCCACCACTGAGTCAACCGTCCACGCAAATCAGATTCACGCGATCGTGGGTACCGATGTTTGGGAATTGTATCCCGACAAGGTGAAACGTTTTAACAGCGCCGTGTGGATCAATCCCCAAGGGCAAATCGCCGATAGCTATGCGAAAAAACATCTCGTGATGTTTGGCGAATATTTCCCACTCAATGGTTTCTTCGGGCTTCTTTACAAGCTCTTTGGAATGAGTGCTGTCTCGACAGGCGACGAAGAGAAATGCTTTGAAATCTACGGCGCAAAGATCGCACCTAGTATTTGCTTTGAAAGTATGATCCCCCATCACCTTTATGGACAGATCCGCTCGCTACGATCCAAAGGAAAGTCACCAGATATCATGCTCAATGTGACCAACGATGGTTGGTTTCGCGGGTCGAGCATGCTCGACCATCATCTCGCATGCTCGATCGCATCTGCTGTTGAGAATCGTCGCCCAATGGTAATCGCCGCAAATACGGGTCTTTCTGCTTGGATCGATGGAGCGGGACGTTTAGAAGCAGTCGCTCATC
>JBEGUT010000407.1:0-4495 GCA_041178745.1 Planctomycetota bacterium
TATTTATCGCTTGAAGCTGCCGCAGATCGAGTCGAACCTTCCGTTATAAGCCAGCTCCTTCGCGACCTCTCCAGCTGGAAGAAATCATACGACATCGTGCTGCTCGATCTAGGAATTGTTGGGCAACCTGTTTCACAATCGCTGGCCAACTGGTGCGATGCCGTCTATCTGATATCCAACGACGCAGACCAAAAGCGGTATGCCATGGCCGGTCGACAGATCGACCACTGGACCACCTCAGGTTTTCGCTTAGATGCCGCCATTCATGTCGCCTGATCCAAATCAATGGTGATATCTCTGAAATGATTGCTCACCGGTCACAGCCGAACGTATAATCGTAGCTATTGTCTTTGTTAAACCTGTGCCGAGATGTCAAACTATTTCATCCCTTACCGGCATCTCGGATTATCCTGCATCGGCCACTTCTATGACTTTGGAATACCTAGGTCCGTACAAGATTGACAAAGTCATTGGCAGAGGCGGTATGGGAACTGTCTATAAAGCAATACATTCGAAAACAAATGATATTGTTGCGATCAAGATGATCTCGACTAGCATTGGCGACCAATCGCGTTTTCGCAGACGTTTTCAAATTGAAATCGATACGCTTAATAGACTAAAGCACCCAAACATTGTTCACTTGATTGGATACGGAGAAGAATCGGGCCAACTCTTTTATGCAATGGAGTATGTCGAAGGTGAATCCTTGCATGAGTGTTTGAAGAAACATGGACCTTTGCCCTGGGATGAAGTGATACGCATTGGTATCGATATCGCATCGGCACTTAAGCAAGCCCACGATATGGGAATCATTCATCGCGACCTCAAACCTGCCAACCTTCTATTTGATGCAACCGGACACGTCAAACTTGTCGATTTCGGTATCGCTAAATTGTTCGGTTCCGACGAAATGACCGTGGTTGGAGCAGTAATCGGTACAGCAGACTACATGTCGCCGGAACAGGCAGAAGGTAAAATCGCTACCTCACGCAGTGATCTATATAGTTTAGGAAGCGTTCTCTTCGCTGCTCTCACTGGACGTGCCCCCTTTAGCGGGAAAAGCGTAGCAGATACTCTGTACGCTTTGAAATTTAGCACTCCCCCATCACTTCGTCGCATCGCCTCCGATATTCCAATCGAATTAGCCGAACTGATTGAGCAACTCTTATCGAAAGACTCTGCCTCGCGACCTCCAACAGCCCTGGTCGTAGCAAATCGACTTCGCGCGATGCAACAGGGGTTCAAAAAGAAACCCGAACTTCTCGACTCCGTCAATATTGGGACCCAGGAATCGCATACCAGTCTCGACTTGGCTGAATTCAAGAAGCGACTTGCAGACAATATTCCAGGAACGATGGATCGGATTACCATCGATGCACAGGAAGCAGAACAGGCCCAGGTTACTGACCCGACATCGCTTGTTAACCCGATCAACAAACCATTTCCTTCTCCTGATCAGCCACATGAAGATCGAAACAGTCATCCATCACACAGAGATAAAAGTGACACCACGAATATCGCAGGCAAGGAAGATCACTTTACCGTTGTTGAGAAACAGAAAAAGCAAGCACAAACGAATCAATCCTATTTTGAAAATGCATCCGTTGATGATCAGAAATCTTGGCTTTCAATAGCGACTATTGTCGCCATGATACTTCTCTGTCTCGGAGTGATCGCATATCTATTGACGCCACGAACCGCAAATCAATCCTACAGTAAATTTTCATCAGCGATTGAAACCGGCGACGAATCCGAATTGATTTCCTGCTACGAACAAATGCAAGAATTTGTCTCCCATTTTCCAAACGATCCGAGAACTCCACTCGTCCAAGCGAGTATTGAAGAAACAGAAGCGATTAGGTTAGCCCGTTCACTGACATCGAAAAGCAAACTAGTTCCTTCAAGCGGTGCGGATGCGACCCTTCAGCAGTCCCTTTCCGACGCATTGAGATTAGAAAAGGTTGATCCTGAACTTTGTATCAAAAAACTCGATGCGATATGCTCTATCTTTGCTGCTGGTGAGAAAATCGATATTGCAGATCGCAAATTACTCGAAGTTGCAAAAGCAACATCCGAGCGTTTACAGAAGACTGTAAACCTCTCTAACGCTCAAGCTCTCAAATCGCTTAGTGAGAAAATCACATGGGCAGATGAAAATCTATCTCGAGAAAAACGCGACGAGTTTATGAGAGCCATTATTGAACTTTACCGCGAAAAATCTTGGGCTAAATCCTTGGTTGAAAAAGCGAACATTTCGCTGTCGAAAGTTGACTCGTCGAAATAGCCTACTTAGCTAACTATCGCGAAGCAGGAATCGAAGTGCCGGCAGCAGGCGCGGTAGGCACGCCATTGCCGCTGACTGAAGAGCCTCCTGCCGACGAGGAGTTAACTCCCGGATTCGAGGAAGCCGTGCTAGGTACAGCTGTCGGACTGCCATCGATTCCAGCGCTGGTAACGTTCGTCGCCGAAACAGCGTTAGCACCTCCTGCTGTGGTGACCGATTTGGAATCACTCTCTGAACCATTGGCCGTCTGAATGCTCTTCTCTGCGGTGGGAAGTCGTGAGTAAACCCACTCCGAGCTGTAGCTTACAAGTGGATTGTCATCCGGACTATTTCTTTTGGAGGCGAGCGGACGGTTGCCCATTCGTCTCTTTTCGGCGACCTTCGTCGCGTCCTGTATGGTGCCACGACGAAATGGACCGACCCCCAGCACCCATGAATCTATAGCGGTACTTTCAGATTGTACTAGACCCGATTGCCATACTGGTTCCAGCGTATGACGGTCAAAAGCGAAGACCGCTAATTTTGCGGATGCACTCTTTAGATCTTTTTTCGCCAATGCCACTTCTGGAATACTCGGTACCTGAGGTGTATTCGGAATGACCGAGGCAGCACGATTTAGAAAATTGTTCTCTGGTATCCCATAAATAATCATCTGACCATCAGTACCCAACGCTCCCAGTCGCGCCTCTGCAATGATATCTGCCTCATCTCGGTTAGCCACCAATTGACACCCAGCAGAAATCATTTGCTGACGCAATGAACTAATTACGTAGTCCGTGTTGACAAGTTGAGCTGGATTGCGGTTAGGCACGATGTAAGCGGGATCGAGAAAGATCCTATTCCCTGCCAAAGGCCTGAAATCAAATTCAGAAACGGTTCGATCGATCGCATCGGACATCAATAATTGTTCGGTTCCGACTACCGCTTTTGTCGAACTGCAAGCGCATTGTAATACGACAGTTGGAATCGCCAAAATGATTCCAAGCCTTGGTAGCATCTTCAGGATAAATTGAATTATCAAGAGACCCTTCATCCAACGTCGTATCCGATTGTTCTTGTAGGAAATTTGAAATAATAATCCGGCGATTATTTGACCACTAAAAATCCTTCACGCTTCACGATTGCGTAAAGTGTGCTCCACCCGCTGGTAGCATCGGACGTTCATTGACCCAGTACCTTCTGGTGATTTCCAATGCCGCTTTATGGAGATGTTTGTTAGAAGCCAAGCAACTGGTTCGAGCGATGGGGAGTTCAAGTCCTTCGCACGTCGATACCATTCCACCTGATTCCTCAACAAACAACCTACCAGCTGCAAAGTCCCAGGGATGCAGTTGATATTCGAAGTAGGTACCATACCTGCCCAAGCCAACCTGGCAAAGATCTAGCGAAGCTGTACCAAACCGTCTTACCCCATGAATATTTTCACGGAAGAAATCCCGAATGGCCATTAGGGTCGCTTCCATCATGACACCGCGATCGTAGTAAAAACCAATACCGATCATAGACTTTTCGAGATGCATTTCGGATGATACAGCGGTCCTAATACCGCGATACCAAGCACCCTGCCCGCGCACGCAAAAAAACCAATCCGATGCTATAGGATTAACGATGACACCAACCTGCGCTATGCCTCGGCAGTAATAACCGATCGAGACTGCAAAATGAGGAATCTGATGTGCGAAATTATTTGTCCCATCTAACGGATCTACAATCCACAGGTGCTCAGCTTCAACGCTATCCGAATGTTGCTCCTCTCCCAAAATCGAATGTTCAGGAAAACTTGCTCGAATCACTTCCGCAATCTTCTGCTCCGCGTGAACATCCGCATCTGTGACCAAATTGAAGGATTCCTTCGAACGAATCTCTACTCCTCGATAAAAATAATCCGCAACAATGCGTGCGCCCTGAAACGCTGCATCCACAGCGACATCCAACTGCGGATGATTCAAGCTGGACGGAACATCTGGCAATTGCACTTCTTTGCTGAAAACCATTGCTGATTTGCTTTACCCTGATTTGGAAAGTAAGGATTTGCGATTCGAGATCATCGGTTCATAGCCGAGTTTCACGGCGGCCACTTGCAATGATATCTTTGCTCGCATGAATCACTCTTTACGCTATCGATTTCACCGACAACCAAATGATGTGATGACTCACGACAAATTCCTTTAGCGGATATTGCCCGGCACGGCAAGGGAAAAGGAAAGCCAC